>NZ_JAYRVJ010000081.1:0-11015 GCF_041918635.1 Promineifilum sp. (SeqCode) | reverse complement strand
GCCACTGGTCTTGCCCATTCTGGCGCTCATCCTGGTCTACGCCCTCTCGACCCTCTTTTCGGTCGCGCCGCGGATCAGTTGGGCCGGCTCGTACCAACGTCTGCAGGGCACGTACACGATGCTGTCCTACGTCGTCATCTTTGCCCTGATGGCCGACGGACTGCGGACGCCGGCGCAGGTGCGGCGCGCCGTAACCGTCGTCATCATCGCCAGCATCCCGGTGGGACTTTACGGCTTGTTGCAGCACTTCGGCCACGATCCGCTGCCGTGGGGTGGCAACGTCCAGGAGCGCGTGGCCGGCCACCTGGGCAATGCCATCTTCATCGCCGCCTACCTGATCATGGTCGTGCCGCTCACGCTGGCGCGGATTGTGGACGCCTTCGGCAGCATCTTGAGCGAGGAGAAGCTGGCCGCGGCCGACATCGCCCGTTCGTCGGTCTACATCTTCGCCCTGGCTCTGCAACTGCTCACGATCTACTGGTCGGGCAGCCGCGGGCCGCTCATCGGTCTGGCCGTCGGGCTGTTCTCCTTTACGCTTGTCTTGTTCGTCTCGCTGCGCAACGCCGCCGGGGGGCGCGGCTCCCGCCGTCAAATGATGGGGAAGGGCGCGGCGGCCGTGGCCCCGGCCGTGGTCGCGCTGCTGCTAAGTCCCCTGGTCAGCCGGGCGGCCGGGCCGCTGGCGGCGTTCATCTTGTTCTTCGGCGTCGTCGCCCTGTCGGTCGTGGCGTTCTTCGTTCTGGCGGCCATGCGGCGCGGCTGGAGTTGGCTGTGGCTGGGCTGGATGCTGTTGACGGTGTTCATGGCCGGGTGGCTGTTGCTATTCAACATCCCCTCCGAGCGCTGGGGGACACGGGCTGAATCGGGTGTACTGGGACTATTCGACGAGTGGCGCGATCTGCCGACCATCGGCTCCTACGGCCGGATGCTGGACCCAACCCAGACGACCGGCCGGGAGAAGAGCGGGCGCGTCCGCGTCCTCATCTGGCAGGGGGTGATCGACCTGATCACACCTCACGAGCCGCTGCGCTACCCCGATGGGCGGGGAGACCCGTTTAACTGGTTGCGCCCGCTGCTCGGCTACGGGCCGGAGGCGATGTACGTCGCCTACAACCGCTTCTACCCGGCCGAATTGGCGACCATCGAGGCCCGCAACGCCTCGCCCGATCGCTCGCACAACGAGACGTTCGATGCGCTGGCGATCACCGGGCTGGCCGGATTGCTGGCCTGGCAGGCGCTCTATCTGAGCGTCGCCCACTTCGCCTTCCGCTATCTGGGTATCATCGGCTCGCGGCGCGATAGCTGGATGCTCATCGGGCTGTGGGTGGGCGGCGCGGCGCTGGCGGCCGTACTGGCCGTAGCCCTGGTCGGGCCTATCTATTTGGGCGTGGCCGTGCCGACGGGCGTGGTGCTGGGCATTGTCGTCTATCTCATCTATTACGCGCTCTTCGGGCAACGCGGGCAGGAAGGGACACCCCATAACCCATTTGCCGCCGACCGGCTGCTGATGAACGCGCTGGTGGCGGCTATTCTGGCCCACTACGTCGAAATCCACTTCGGCATCGCCATCTCGGCCACGCGCCTCTATTTCTTCGCCTACGCGGCGCTGATGTTCGCGCTGGGCTACCGGCTGCGGCAAGCGGCGGACGCGCCTGAGCAGCCCGCGGTCGTGCCGGGCGAGGCCGTCGCCGCTGGCGGCACACCGGCAACCACCGCACGCGCCGCCCGGCGTAAGCGCAAGGCGACCGCCGCGCCTGCGCCCGTCGTCCCCATCGGCTGGGGGCGGCTGCTGGCCCCCGGTCTGCTGATGACGCTGCTGCTAGGCGTCCTTGGCTTCGGCTTCATCACCTACGCCCTGCCGCCGGGGCGAATCATCGCCGGCCCGGAAGACCTCAGCACGGCCGAGATCTTCCGCCAGGCGCTGCTGCAAAACGCGCGCCGCGACTTCGTGGATTGGCCGTTCGTCATGGCGATGCTCGTCCTCTCCTGGCTGCTCAGCTGGATCATCTATCTGGCGGAGATGGCCAAGCATGGCGAGCTTCCACTGCCCGTCCCGTCGCCAGACAGAGCGCCCGGGGCCCGGCACCAGATCGCCGCGGGCGTGTTGGGGCTGGTAGCGTTGGCCGGTGTAGCGGCGCGCTTCCTATTTCCGGCGAGCGGCGCGACGGGCGCCCTGGGGCAAAGTCTGGCGTTGGTCGGTGCGGTGGGCTGCGGGCTGGTGGCCGGCTTGCTGCTGCTCAACCGGCCGTCGGCGCGGCTCGTGGGCGGTCTGACGGGCGCGACGCTGGTCATCCTGGCCATACCGGTGCTGATGACCGGCGGCCTGCCGGCGGCGTTGGTGATGATTGTCGGGGGCGCAGCCGTATTCGGACTGCTGTGGGAAGCCCGGTGGCGGGTGTCGCTGCTGCCGCTGGCCGGGGTTATCCTCGGCTCGCTGGTGAGCGGCTTCCTCTATCTGTACGCGCAGACCGCGCTCTACCGCTTGGTACTGTTCTACAGCGGCGACGCCGCCGGCCGGACAACAGCCGAACTGCGCGCTCTGGAAGCGGCGCAGACAGGGACGCTGGTGCTGGCGTTCTACATCTTCCTCTTTCTGATTCTACTGCTGCTGGGTCTGGCGCTGCGCCAGCCGGGACCAGCCGCCGAGCGACGGCCGGCGGCGCTGGCCGTCGGTGGATTCGCCGCGGCGCTACTGGTTGCCTTCTTCCTCATCGGCCAGTCAAACGTGCGCATCGTTCAGGCCGACATGCTCTACAAGCGGGCCAGGCCGTTTGACGAACAGGCCACCGGCGCGACCCAGGCCGATCCGGCGGCGCGGCGTGAAGTCTGGGACGCGGCCATCGCCATCTACGACGCCGCCGTGCAGCGCGTGCCGGATGAGGATTTCTACTACCTGTTCCTGGGCCGGGCGCTGCTGGAACGGGCGGGATTGACGGAAGATGCGAGCGAGAAAGCCGCCCTGTTGACCGAGGCCGAACGGCTGCTACTGCGGGCGCAGGAGCTCAACCCGCTCAACACCGACCACACGGCGAACCTGGCCCGGCTCAATTCCCGCTGGTATGGGGCGACCAACGACGAGACCGAGCGGGCGGAGCGCCTGGAGTTGGCCCAGCGGTACTATGAGGCTGCGCTGGCGCTTAGCCCGCAGAACTCCATCGTCCGCAATGAGTACGCCCGGCTGACGCTCGACGTGGCCGGCGATTGCGACAAGGCGTTGGCGCTCTATGACGAATCAGTCGCGATTGATCCATACTACGCCCAGACACAACTGGCCCGCGCCGATGCCTACGTGACCTGTGGCACGCCACTGCCGGAGGCGGAACGGAACGAGCGGTATCACACCGCGGCGGCGGCGCTGGAAAGCGCCCTGACGCGCATCTCCGGCAACGTCCGCGCCTGGATTCAACTGGCCGAGATCTACCGGCAGTTGGGCGAATACGATCAGGCTGCTGTCGCTATCGAAGGGGCGCGGCGAGAGAACGCGACAGGAGCCTTTCCCACTTCTGAAATCGACTTCCTGGCCGCCCAGATCGCCGGCGGGCAGGGCGACACCGCTTTGGCCCGCGAGCTGGCTACCCGCGCTCTGGAAACGGCCATCCCGCAGACGGAGCCGCTGATCGAGGCGTTTCTGGAAAGCCTTGAGTAGTCCACCCCATGCGCGCCTTCATCGCCGTCTTCTTCATCGCCCTGACGATCACCCTGGCCAGCATACCGTGGGTCAGGCGCGCCGCCGTGGCGCTGGATTTCGTCGACGCGCCGGCGGCGCGTAAGGCCCACCGCACACCCATCCCCCTGCTGGGCGGCGCGGGCATCTTCCTGGGGGCCATCCTGGCCGTGCTCGCCCTCTACCGCGGCCAACCGCAGCCGACGGTGATCGGCGTCCTGCTGGCGACGACGGTCGTCGCCCTGACCGGACTGCTGGACGACTATCGTCCCTTGCCCGCCTGGGCCAAGCTGGCCGGCCAGTTCGCCGGCTTTCTCATCCTGAGTTACTTCGGCATCCGCGTCCGGCTGCCGCTGCCGGAACCGGTCGATTACGCTATCACGCTTCTCTGGCTGCTGGGCATCACCAACGCCATCAACTTCCTGGATAACATGGACGGCATCAGCGCCGGCATCTCGGCCGTCACGGCGTCGTTCATCCTGCTGCTGGCCCTGGTCAATGGGCAATTTCTCGTGGCCGGGCTGGCGGCGGCGCTGTTGGGGGCCTGCCTGGGCTTCCTGCGCTACAACTTCCCGCCGGCGCGCATCTTCATGGGCGACGTCGGTGCGCTCTTCCTGGGGTTCCTGCTGGCCGTCATGGGTATCCAGTTGCGCTTCCCACAAAACTCCAACTTCGTCACCTGGATGGTTCCGGTCTTCCTGTTCGGGCTGCCCATCTTCGACATGACGCTGGTCGTCATCTCCCGCTTGCGGCGCGGCCTCAGCCCCAACACGGCCGGCAAGGATCACACCAGCCACCGTCTCGTCCGCCTCGGCTTTTCGCCGCGTGAGACGGCGCTGATTCTCTACCTCTTTAGCGGCGTCTTGGGTATGATGGCGCTGTACATCACGCAGGCGACGATCCTCGAAGGGTACGTGCTGGGGGCCACAGCCGCCGCGCTGGCCCTGGCAGCCATCATGTGGCTGGAAAAGCGGTGGATAGAAAGCGAGGGGACATGAGCACACGAGACGATCACCAATCCAATGGCCTGGCGCGGTCGGCGCGCCGGCCGGCCGCGCTGCTGGCGGTCACGCTGGTGGCCGCCGCGCTTGTATGGGCGCTAATCGGCCTCGGTCGCGCCTCGGCCAACGAGGGAACGCAGCCGGTCGAGGAGAGCTACGCGCCCGCCGCCCTGCCGCTGCCAACGACGCGCAACGACTTCTTCCTGCCCGGCACGCAGCCGCACACGCTGGTGGACGAACTCGCCGACCCGACGGCGTGCCGCACCTGCCACAGCGCGCCCATCTACGACGCCTGGCGCGGCAGCATGATGGGCCAGGCGGGGCGCGACCCGCTCTTCTGGGCCGCGTTCGCCGTGGCCGGCGACGATGCGACCGACTCCGGTGAGTTCTGCCTGCGCTGTCACGCGCCGAGCGGCTGGTATGCCGGACGCAGCGAGCCGGCCGACGGCAGCGCCCTGACCGACGCCGACATCGCCGCCGGCCTCTCCTGCACGGTCTGTCACCGCATGGTCGATCCCGTGCCCGGCGCGCAGGATCAGGCAACGCAACTCGACCTCGCCATTCGCGCGGCGCTCACCTCGACCGTGCCGCTCAACCACGCCGGCAGCGCCATGATCATCCTCGACCCGGAGGACAACCGCCGCGGCCCATTCGCCCTGCCCGGCTTCGGCTATCACGTGGCGCTACAGACGCGGTTCCAGGGGCAAAGCGATGCGCTGGCCGCCTCGCGGCTATGTGGCAGCTGCCACAACGTCGACAATCCGCTGCTCAGTTGGACGAATAGCCCGCCCGGCGGCGGCCCGGCGCAGTACTGGCCGAACAAGAACGATACGGTCGCGCCCTCCTTCGACAAGGGCAAGCTGTTCCCGCTGGAGCGCACGTTCGACGAGTGGCTCAACAGCACCTACGCCAAGGGCGGCGTCTACGCGCCGCAGTTCGCCGGATTCAAGCCAGGGGGCGTCGTCGCCTCCTGTCAGGACTGCCACATGGTGCGGCAGGTCGGCTACGCCGGCATCCCCAGCCTGGGCGCGAAGTATCGCGACTGTTACACGACCGGCTGTCTGCCAGCCCACGTCTTCGCCGGCGGCAACGCCTGGATTCCCAAGATTCTGCAAGACACGCGCTGGCGGCTGAACGCTCAGGACGACGCGACGATGCTCGATGCCACGGCCGCCGCGGCGCGCAGCATGTTGCGGCGGGCCGCCTCGCTCGAAGTGGGGCTGGGACTGAACGGGAGCCAGAAGGTGGCGACCGTCCGCGTCATCAACGAGACGGGTCATAAGCTGCCCACCGGCTATCCCGAGGGGCGGCGCATGTGGCTCAACCTGCGCGCCTACAACGCCGCGGGGCAACTCATCTACGAGTCGGGCGTCTACAACTGGACGACGGGCAAGCTGACGGAGGATGCCGCCATCAAGGTCTATGAGGCCAAGCAGGGAGTGACGCCGCAACTGGCGGCGGCCGTCGGACTGACAGCCGGGCCGACGTTCCACTTTGCGCTGAACAATACGACCTACAAGGACAACCGCATCCCGCCGCGCGGCTACACCGTGGCCGCCTTCGACCAGCCCGGCCTGCGGCCCATCGGCGCGACCTACGCCAATGGGCAGTACTGGGACGATACAACCTACACCGTCCCGGCGGCGACGACCCGTGTCGTCGCCACACTCTACTACCAGACGGCCTCCAGCGAGTACATCGACTTTCTGCGCACGCTGGGTGGCGCGGACGGGGCGACGCTGGGAGCGATGTGGGACGATCTAAAAAGCCCGCCGGAGATCGTGGGGCAAGTGAGTTTTCCCGCGCCGAATGTGAGCTATGTGCCGTTGGCGCGGAAGCCGTGAAGAAGGCAGGGGAGCAGGGGTGCGGAGGAGCAGGGGAGCGTGCTGGGTACTGGGTAAAGCCCGGGGAATAGTGAAAGAAGGACGGCGATGAATCGCCTGACTACGAACGAACTTATCAATTGAGGAGGATAGTGTAGGATGTCGAAGAACCCGAATCGAACCCCGTCCGTGTCGGAGCGGCGCAAGCAGGAAGCATTGCGCCGGCAGCAGGCACAGCGCCGCAATCTGATCATCGGCGGCGTGGTGGTAGCGTTGCTGGTGCTGATAGCGGCGATCCTGTTGCTGAACCGCGAGCCGGAGAGCAGCGCCAGTACTGAAGCGACCGGCGACCGGCCGTTGGCGACGCTAACGCCGGCTGAACGCGCCGACTACTTCACCGAAGCGCCGGCGATGACCATCGACACGGCCAAGCAATACGAGGCGATCATTCGCATGGTTGGCGGCGGCGAGATGCGCTTCACGCTCTTCGATGACGAAGCGCCCATTGCCGTCAACAACTTTGTCTTTCTGGCCAACCAGGGCTTCTACGACGGCACGACGTTCCACCGCGTGCTGACCGACTTCATGGCCCAGGGCGGCGACCCGACGGGCACGGGCAGCGGCGGCCCCGGCTACGCCTTCGAAGATGAGGTAGATACAGGGCAGAGCTTCGATCGGCGCGGGCTGCTGGCGATGGCCAACGCCGGGCCGAACACCAACGGCAGCCAGTTCTTCATCACCTTCGCTCCGGCGACCCACCTGGATGGCCTACACACCATCTTTGGCGAGTTGACCGAAGGGGATGACGTGCTCAGCAGCATTACCCTGCGCGACCCGGAGACGGCCACCGAGCCGGGAGATGCTATCGAGGAGATCACCATCGTCGAGCAGTAGAGACGTTCCGGCGGAACGTCTCTACATCGTTGCGTTGACCACCATATCGGATTATACTCAGGGAGTCGGACAAACGAATCGTCAGAGACGGTGATCGGGAGGAGTAGGCTCCCCGCTGCCCCACAGAGAGCGAAGGCCACAGGCTGCAAGCCTTCGCGGACGCAGAACGGCCGAAGTCGCCCGTGAGTCCTTTCGCCGAAACAAAGTAGGCGAAAGCGGGTCAGCCCGTTACCGCTGCAATGAGCGCCGGCCCACCAAGACATGGGGTCGGAAGCAAGGTGGTACCGCGTGAGCGCTGCGCTCTCGTCCTTGATGGGCGAGAGCGCTTTTTTATGCCCAGACCTGACAGGTTGGCGGACAGGAGTCCGCTCGAACCCTGTCAGGTCTGAAAGACCGAGGAAATCATTCATGACCGAAATGCCGAAAGCCTACGACTTCCGGGGCACGGAAGAACGGCTCTATCACTGGTGGGAAGAGAACGGCTGGTTCAAGCCGGAGGCGCGGCCGGCCGACGCCGAGCCGTTCGTCATCTCCATTCCCCCACCCAACGTCACCGGCGAGTTGCACATGGGCCACGCCATGTTCGTCGCCCTGGAAGACCTGATGATCCGCCGGGCGCGTATGCAGGGCCAGGCCGCGCTGTGGGTTCCCGGCACCGACCACGCCGGTATCGCCACGCAACTCCAGGTGGAGAAGATGTTGCGCGCCGAGGGCACGTCGCGGCTGGAGGTCGGCCGGGACGAGTTTCTGCGGCGCACCTGGGAGTGGAAACACAAGTACGGCAACCACATCACCCGCCAGTTGCGCCGGCTGGGCGCGTCGTGCGATTGGGAGCGCGAGCGCTTCACCCTGGACGAGGGGTTGTCGGCGGCGGTGCGCGAGGCGTTCGTGCGCCTCTACCGGATGGGACTGATCTACCAGGATGAGTACCTGGTCAACTGGTCGCCCGGCTTGCAGACGGCCGTCTCCGATCTGGAAGTGGAGTACAGCGAGGAGCAGGGCGCGCTTTATACCTTCAAGTACCCGGTCGCCGGCGGCGGCTTCCTGCCTGTGGCGACGACGCGGCCCGAGACCATCCTGGGCGACACCGCCGTGGCCGTCCACCCCGACGACGAGCGCTACGCGGCTTACGTCGGGCGCATGGCTGTCGTGCCCATGCTGAACCGGGAAATCCCCATCATCGCCGACGCCTACGTGGACATGGCCTTCGGCACCGGCGCGCTGAAGGTGACGCCGGGCCACGACCCCAACGACTTCGAGATCGGCCGGCGCGCCGGGCTGGAGGTCATCTCGATCATGAACAAGGACGCGACCATGAGCGCCGCCGCCGGCCCCTACGCCGGGCTGGATCGCTTCGAGTGCCGCCGCCGGCTGTGGGCGGACATGGAGGCGGCCGGGCTGACGATCAAGACGGAGCCGTACACGCTCAACGTGCCGCGCAGCCAGCGCGGCGGCGAGATCATCGAGCCGATGATCAGCAAGCAATGGTTCGTCAACACCCGGCCGATGGCCGATATGGCCCTGGCCGCCGTCCATAGCGGGCGCATCACCATCGTGCCCGATCACTTCGTCAAGACGTGGGACAACTGGTTGGTCAATATCCGGCCGTGGTGCATCAGCCGCCAATTGTGGTGGGGCCACCGCATCCCCGTGTGGACGTGCGAGACGTGCGACCACCAGACCGTGACGACGACCGACCCGACGGCCTGCGAGCGCTGCGGCGGCGCGACGCTGAGCCAGGACCCGGACGTGCTGGACACGTGGTTCAGCAGCGCCCTGTGGCCCTTCTCCACGCTTGGCTGGCCGGAAGCGACGGCCGATCTGGCCCGCTTCTACCCGACCGACGTGATGGAGACGGGCTACGATATCCTGTTCTTCTGGGTGGCGCGCATGGTGATGACAGCGGCGCTCTTCACCAACGACATACCCTTCCACACCATCTACCTGCACGGGCTGGTGCGCGATGAGCACGGCCAGAAGATGAGCAAAACGAAGGGCAACGTGACCGATCCGCTGGACGTGATCCACGACTTCGGCGCGGACGCGCTGCGCTTCACGCTGCTGACCGGCGGCACGCCTGGCAATGACCTGAACCTGTCCCTCGACCGGGTGGAGAGCAACCGCAACTTCGCCAACAAGATATGGAACACGGCGCGCTTCATCACGCGCAGTTTGGAACGCGCGTCGCCAGAAACACAGGTTGAGAAACCTGTGCCACGATTCAGCGCCGCTGACCGCTGGATTCTGGCGCGGCTGAACGAGACTATCGCCACGGTCGATCGGCTCATGGACGGCTACCTGTTTGGCGAGGCGGGCCGGCAGGTGTATGACTTCCTGTGGGGCGATTTCGCCGACTGGTACGTGGAGATCGCCAAGGTGCAACTGGCGGCCGGCGGCGGGGCGGCGCGAACGACGCTGGCCGTGCTCACCACGACACTCGACTACTCCTTGCGACTGTTGCACCCCTTCATCCCGTTCGTCAGCGAGGAGACGTGGCAGCAGTTGCGTAGGGCGGCGCTGGACGCGGGGCTTGATCTGTCCGGTATTGGACAAGGGGCTTGGCCGGAAGCGCTTATTATCGCTGACTGGCCCACGCCCGTGCTCATGGAGAGGCAGAACGGCGATGAATCGCCTGACTACGAGCGGGCGGGGGCGGCCGACTTCGAGATCGTGCGCGAGTTGATCCGGCGTGTGCGCAATGCCCGCGCTGAGCAGGGCGTGGAGCCGGCGCGAGCCATCCCGGCGGTGATCGCCGCAGGCGAAAAGTTGGCCTTTCTGGAGTCGCAGCGGCCCATCCTGGTGGCGCTGGCCCGGCTGGACGACGCCCAACTGAGCATCAGCGCCGGCGCGCCGCCGCCGGCGCAGGCCCTGACGCTGGCGTTGGGGCCGGTGACATGCTACTTGCCGCTGGCGGCCATGGTTGATCTGGCCGCCGAGCGGGCGCGGTTGGAGAAGGAGGCCGCCGATCTGGACAAGCAGATCGCGCGGCTGACGGGGCTGCTGAACAGCCCGTTCGCGGAGAAGGCCCCGGCGGCCGTCGTCCAGAAGGAGCGCGAGAAGTTGGCGCAACTAGAGGCGAGTCGCGGGGAGATCGCTGAGAGGTTGCGATGACTACCAAACACCGTCCCACCAACGTTGTCGCCGATCGACGACACCGCGTGCTGGTCATCAAGTGGAGCGACGGCCGGGAGTGCCGCTACTCCTTCGCCGGGTTGCGGGCCATCTGCCCCTGTGTGCTATGCCAGGGCGGCCACGCCAACATGGGCCGGCCGGCCGATAAGCTATTGCTGCAACGGGCGCAGGACGACGCGCTGAACCTGGAGGCTATCAATCCTGTGGGCAGCTACGCCGTGCAACTCGTGTGGAACGACGGCCACGATAGCGGCATCTACGGATGGGAGTATTTGTACGAGGCGTGTTTGCCGTAAGCAGAAGAGCGCACGCAAAGAACGCAAAAAGAATCTCTTTCTTTGCGTTCTTTGCTTCTTTGCGCTCTTTGCGTGAGCTCTTCTGCTTACGGCAAACACGCCTCGTACAAATACTCCCATCCGTAGATGCCGCTATCGTGGCCGTCGTTCCACACGAGTTGCACGGCGTAGCTGCCCACAGGATTGATAGCCTCCAGGTTCAGCGCGT
>NZ_JAYRVJ010000080.1:0-9243 GCF_041918635.1 Promineifilum sp. (SeqCode) | reverse complement strand
CGGCCAACTCTTCGAATTCGCCCGGCGTCAGCAAGGGGATGCGCATGGAGACGCTGGTGTCGATGACCAGGCCGAGGTTGACCGGGGCCGATGGCCCGCCGGCCGGCAGCCGCGCCTCCAGCAGGACGTAGACCAGTTGGGGCTGGGCCGCGGCGGGGAGGGTGTCGCGGTTGAGGTGGGCGTGGAGGGAGAGAGTTGTCATTTCAGAGAAATCATCCGCAGATTTCGCAGATTAGGCAGATTGTGGCATTTCAGTCCGAGTCCCACGCGCAGCGGAAGCCGACGTAAACCAGGCTAAACGATTGGTCAAGATAGGCATCCCGGTAGGCGGCGCGCAGCAGACTGGCCTCATCGTCCCACGCGCCGCCGCGGAAGCCGTGGGCCTGGCCGGAGGCGGGACCGGGGGGATTGGCGTCGGGCGCGACGGCATAGTACCGGCCATCATACCAGTCGGCGACCCACTCCCAGACGTTGCCGGCCATATCGAGCGCGCCGTAGACGCTGGAACCGGTCGGATATGCGCCGGCGGCGGTCGTGTCGCCGACGCAATTGTTGTAGTTGGCCCGGGCGCAGGTGGGCGCTTCGTCGCCCCAGGGGTAGAGCGAACCGTTAGGTCCCCGCGCGGCCTTTTCCCACTCGGCCTCCGTGGGCAGTCGCCCTTCCGCCCAGCGGCAGAAGGCAGAGGCGTCGTTCCACCTGACGTTGACGACCGGGAAGTCATCGTACCCGGCCTCGCCGTAATAGCGCTCGCGCGTGGCGCTGGATACGTTCTGCGGCGGTGAACAGCCCCCGCCAGCCACGCAGGCCGCGTACTGGCGGTTCGTCGTCTCCGTCCGCGCTATCCAGAAACTGTCCAGGTTGATCGACCGCTGCGGCTTCTCGTCGTCCAGTGCGTCGGGATCGCTGTCGGTCGAACCCCGCACGAACGCGCCGGCCGGCACTTCGACGCGAGGGATGTCCTCGTCCGGCGCGACGACCGTCTCGCCGGCAGAGGCAACTTCAACTCCATTGACCTCGGACGATTCAACCTCGTATACACACCGTATCCCCACATCGTAATGCCCATTCTCCGGCGCGACCGACACGCGCACGGCCGAGCGCACCCCTTGGGCCTCGCTGCTCCACGCCCCACCGCGCACGGTCTTGCCCCCCTCAACCACCTGCGGCGGGCCTTGCGGATTGTCGGCGGGGGAGTAGTCGTAGTAGTTCTCATCGTACCAGTCGGCCGTCCACTCCCAGACATTGCCTGCCATGTCCAGCGCCCCGACCCAACTCTCCCCGCCCGCAAAGGTTCCGACGTCGGCCATGAAGCGGTAGCCGTCGTCGGCCTCGCCGTCCGACCAGGGCAGCGGGCAGTTGCGGTCGCAGAAATTGACCCGCTGTACATTGAACGACTCTCCCCACGGATAGGCCAACGCCGCCTCGCCGCGCGCGGCGTACTCCCACTCCGCTTCGGTCGGCAGCCGGCCGCCGGCCCAGGCGCAGAAGGCGCGGGCGTCGTCCCAGGAGACGAGCGCCACCGGCTGTTGCTCCCGGCCAGAGAGGTCGCTGCCGGGGCCTTCAGGGTGTCGCCAGTTAGCGCCATCCACAGTCTCAAATTCGCCGGTCGCCGCCGACACCGTGTGCCCCGCGCCGTCCAACTCATCCGTTGTCATATGGCCGGTGTCGGCTGCAAAAGCGGCGAATAGAGCGTTCGTTACCTCCAATTCGTCAATCCAGAAGGCGTCGAGTTGAACCGGATGCACGGGAACCTCGTCCTCGTCGTTATCGGCGGCGTCGCTGCCCATCAGGAAGGAGCCAGCGGGCGCGAGGAGTTGGGTCACGCTCGCGCCGCCGGGCAAGGAGATCACGCGCCGGTTAGCGTCTGGTGGCGTGTCGACGGTGGGCGTGTTCTCCGGCGTCGGGCCGATGGTCTTGGTCACGGCCGGCTCTACTGTATTCACGACCGTCGCCGTCTCGCCCGGCGGTGTATCGGCGGCGAGCGGCGTGATCGTCACCTCGGCGATGCTCGCCACTGTGGCCTCCGGCGTCTGCGTCCCTTCGCCCCCTCTATTGCGCAAGAGCAGGAACGCCGCCGCGCCCAGCACAATCAACAGCACTGCCGCGCCCCACACCCAGCCCGGCGCTCCCCCCCGCCGCATCTCGACCGGTATAGTCGGAGCCGGCGCGATCGGGCGGACTACCGGCGACAAGGGCGCGACCGCCCGACCCGCCAGCGCATCGCGCAACGCCCCTGCGCCGCCCAGGCGCTGGCTCGTGTTTACCGCCATCGCCGCCAGGATCGCTCCCTCGACCGCCGGACTGACGCCGGGGTTGGCCTCGTGGGGCGGCCTTAGCGTCTCGTGGCCGGCGATCAGCAGCACGCTCTCTGGCGGTACTTGACTGGTTAGCAGGGTGTAGAGCGTCGCCCCCAGCGCGTACACGTCGCTGCGCGCGTCCGTCTTGCCCATGCCGTACTGTTCCGGCGGGCTGTAGCCGGCCGTGACCGCCCGCGCCCCGACCGTGGTCGATAGGCCCGGGTCGTAGACTTTGGAGATGCCGAAGTCCACCAGCACGGCGCGCCCCTCGGCGTTGATGATGATGTTTTGCGGCTTGATGTCGCGGTGAATGATGGGCGGCGTGCGCGTGTGCAGGTACTCGAGCGCGTCGCACACCTGGCCGATCCACGTCACCGCCTGGCTCTCCGGCAGCGGCCCGCCCCGCTCGGCCATCAGCTGCTCCAGGCTCTTGCCCTCGACGAAGTCCATCACCAGGTATTGCCCCTGGCCGGGCAGGAAGAAGTGGTCGCTGACGCGGGGCAGATTGGGGTGGCGCAGAGGGGCCAGCAGAAGCGCCTCGTGCTCGAACTGGCGCTGGGCTTCCGGACTGGTGTCCAGGTTCTCCTTGACCGCCACCGGCACGTGCAGCGACGTATCCCAGGCGCGATAGACCGCGCCAAACCCGCCCTGGCCGACCAGTTTGACGATCCGATAGCGCCCGCCGAGAACGTCGCCGATGGTGAGTGTCACAGTACCCCCTTCGCACTGGACTACAGGCGCAATAAACCCAGGAACCTACCGTATGATAGGCCACCTTGCCCAAGCCGGCAAGGGAACAGAATGGAACGCTGACGACGCTGGTTGGCCGCTGATTTTCGCTACAACGAGTGTAACAGCAAGAATCAGCGGCCAATCAGCGTCATCTGCGTCCCATTCTTCTAACATGTCGGATATAATCCTGCGCACCAATGGATGCGATTTTAACTCAGGCGCAAGAAGCGCTGCTCAAACAGACCCGCGACGCCCTCGGCCGCCTGCGCGACACGCTGGCCGACAGCGCCGCCGACCCGGCCGGCCGCGCCGCCCTGGCCGAGTCTATCCGCCAACTGGACGAGCTGTTCCTGCTGGTCATCGCCGGCGAATTCAACTCCGGCAAGTCGGCCTTCATCAACGCTCTGCTGGGCCAGACGCTCCAGCCGGAGGGCGTGACGCCGACGACCGACCAGATTTACCTGCTGCGCTACGGCGAGACGGCCCAGCGCCGGCCGGGCGAGAACGGCATCTGGCTCCAGACCGCGCCGGTCGACCTGCTCAGTAAGATCACCGTTGTGGATACGCCGGGAACCAACGCCATCGTCCGCGAGCACGAGGCCCTGACGGCCGAGTTCATCCCCCGCAGCGACCTGGTGCTGTTTGTCACCTCGGCCGACCGCCCCTTCACCGAGAGCGAGCGCGCCTTCCTGGAGCAGATCCGCAAGTGGGGCAAGAAGATCGTCCTGGTCATCAACAAGATCGACATCCTCAGCGATCTAGAAGTCGAGCAGGTCGTGGCGTTCGTCAGCAACGCCGCTCAGACGCTCGTGGGCGACGTGGCCGCCGTCTTCCCCGTCTCGGCCCGGCTGGCCCAGCAGGCCAAGGGCGGCCGGCCGGAGAAGTGGGGGCCGAGTCGCTTCGAGCCGCTGGAGCGCTACATCCACGAGACGCTGGACGACCAGGGGCGCTTCCGGCTGAAGCTGCTCAACCCGCTGGGCGTCGGCGGCCGGCTCATCCGCGAACAGTTGACCCACGTCAACGCCGACCTGGCGACGCTGTCCGGCGACAGCAAGCTGCTCGACGACATCCGCGGCCAGATGGTCTACTACGACGAGGACATGAAGCGCAACTTCCGCGGGCGCATCGGCGAGATCGATAGCCTGCTCTATGCCATGGAGAAGCGCGGCAATGAGTTCTTCGACGACCGGCTGCGCCTGGGGCGCATCCCCGATCTGCTGCGCTCCAAGCAACTGGAGGCGGACTTCCAGCAGGAAGTGGTGGCCGACACACCGCGCCAGATCGAGGATCGCGTCAACGAGCTGGTGGACTGGATGGTGCAGCAGGACTTGCGCCAGTGGACGGCCGTGGCCGACCACCTGGGCAAGCGGCGCGACGCTCACCCGAGCCGCGTCGTCGGCGACGCCCCGCGCGAGGGCACGCTGGCCTGGGACCGGCAACGGCTCATCGACTCCATCGGCCGGACGACGCGCCAGGCGGTGGAGAGCTACGACCAGACCCGCGAGGCAGCCGAATTGGCCGCGTCGGCGCGTCAGGCCGTGGTCAACGCCGGGCTGGCCGGCGTCGGGGCAAGCATCGGCGTCATCATCGCCGTCGTCGCCCACGCCGCGTTTCTGGACTTCACCGGCATCTTCGCCGGCGTGGCTGCGGCGGCGCTGGGGCTACTCATCCTGCCCGCCCGCAAGCGCAAGACCAAGAGCGAGTTCAGCGCCAAGCTGACCGATCTGCGCCAGCGCCTGGTCAGCAACCTGGAGCAGCAGTTCGAGCGGGAGATGCGCCGCGGCGCGCAACGCATCGAGGATACCATCGCCCCGTTCGACCGCTTTGTCCGCGCCGAGCGCGACCGCCTGACCGGCCAGCAGAAGACGCTGCAGGGGCTGTCGGCGACAGTCAGCGACTTACAGCGGCAACTGGAGCACGGCTAATTAAACACGGATGGGACACGGATAATACGGATCAGACGGATTGAGCTTATCTTAGCGCGGCTCTATCCGTATTATCCGTGTCCCATCCGTGTTTAATCTCCCGACCGCTATGATCACCGTCTACAAGCTTGACGACGCCGGCCGCGAGGTGTGGCAATACCCGGCGCGCGTCCTGGAGCGAGACGCCCACGGCGTCCGGCTGGAGGCGTTCTTCAACCGCGACGACATGGAACTGGGCTACGCCACCTTCAAGCGCGGCGACCGCTTCGTGGAGTACTTCTACACCGACCGCTGGTACAATCTCTTCGCCGTCTATGACCGCGACGACGGCGCGCTGAAGGGCTGGTATGCCAACATCTGCCGCCCGGCGGAGATCGGCGAAGCGACCGTCCGTGGCGATGATCTGGCGCTCGACTTGTGGATCACCCCTGAAGGCCAGGTGACCGTGCTGGACGAGGAGGAGTACGTGGCGCTGCCGTTATCGTCTGAAGAACGACAACAAGCTGACGCCGCCGTGTCTGACCTGCACCTCATGGCCCAGCAGGGAACGCTACCCTACTAAACGGAGCGGCCGCAACCCTACTCAACCCTCTTTCTCCAAACCTCAGAGGTCTTCCGAAATCTGCGGTATGCTATAATAGAATAGAGGTGAACGAGAGCTATCCGGCCGTCACTTGCGGTAGGGCGCAGCCGGCTACGTAGCCTTTTGCATCAGTAGCCGCAAGCGGTCGCGCCGGAAGGGGGAACACCGTGCGCACGTTATTCGCCTCGCTCCGGCGACCGGTGGCCGTCCTGGTCGTTATTCTACTGCTACTGGGCTTCCCGGCTGCCGCACCCGGCGATGAACTCACCCATACCATCGCCATGCCGCTCGTCATAGCCCCACCCGCCGTGCTGACCGTGACCAACGAGAACGGCCTGCGGGCTGCCATCCAATCGGCCAACGCCACCCAGCAGATGCCGCGCATCGAACTCATGGCCGATATCATCCTCACCGCTCCCTTGCCGTCTTTCAACAACCCCGGCGCCGCCCCGGCCACGATCCATGGCAACGGTCACAGGCTCGACGCCAGAGGGATTGGCCCCATCCTGGCCGTCGGGCCGAAGACGGTCGTGGTCGTCGAGCGCCTGACCATGACGGGCGGAGAGGCCGCACTGGACAGTTGTGGCGGCGGGGTATTCAGCGCCGGCGATCTGACGTTGCGTCAAAGCCGGGTTTCGGGCAATCGCGCCGATCGCGGTGGGGGAATCTGTGTGATCGCCAGCGGTGTAGACGCGGCCCTCACCCTGGAGCAGACGATTATGGACTTTAACGTCGCCCAGCTCGATGGCGGTGCGCTCTTCGTCAGAGCGGAGAACAATGCCGCAGCGAGCGTAAGCGTGGCCGACTCAATCCTGAGCGACAATCTCGCTGCGGGGGGCAACGGCGGCGCCATGTACGTCTATGCCCGGGACGGCAGCACGACCCTGACACTGGCCCGCAGCACCGTTAGTTCTAACAGGGCCGCCGGCACGGCCGGCCTTTACAACATCGGCAATGAGTCCTATACGGAACCGGGCTACGCCGGGGCCTTCATCAGGAACAGCACGTTCAGCGGCAATGTCTCCACCGATGGCGATGGCGGGGCCATTGCCAACCATAGCTACCCACCCGTCGCCAATGGAGCGCCCGAACGCCCGAATGGCCCCTCGTCCTCCCGCTACCCGCCGCTAGGCTTCGGCCACGTCCAGCTGTCTTACAGCACCATCACCGCGAACATCGCCATTCGAGGCGGCGGTGGCGGTATCTTTAATGCGGCCTACAGCCCCTTCTTCCAGCTATTCGGCGTCATCATCGCTGGCAACGCGCCTGGCAAGGATTGTGCAGGCTCGATAACCTCAAACGGTTATAACCTGTATGGCGACAACAGCTGTGGCCTCGGTCAACCGACAGATTTGCCGGGCGGGCAGGCCGACTTGCAAACCCTGGAAGTGTCCCCGCCCGGGCTGACACCCACCCACGCCCTCGGCCCGGCCAGCCAGGCCAGAGACCGCATTCCCGTCGGCGAAGCGGGGTGTGATCCGGCGGTTGACACAGACCAGCGCGGCGTGAGCCGGCCGCAACCGGCCGACAGCCGTTGTGACATAGGCTCATACGAGGTCAGTGAGTAACGCCGGGGTAGGGTTGGATTACACGACCATCTTTCTCCGCCGCCAGCGACGGATGACATAGATCACGACGACCAGCAATGTGATCAGCAACAGGGCGGCGAGGACAGGTATGAAGATCGCCAACAGCGACATAACCAGGGCGGCGATGTCCTCCAGCGTACTGACGATGGGGTTGCCCACGCCGGCCGTGGAGACCGTGACGACTGGACGCGCCGCCGTCTTGGTGGCGTGAACGCCGCCGGCCACCAGCAGCCCCGCGCCCAGGGTCAGGATGGGGTGGATGTCAGTGGCGACGCTGGTGCTGCCGGCGAACAGGATGGCCCCGGCCGCCGGGCGCACAAAGGTCTGGATGGTGTCGTTGACCGTGTCCACCGCCGGAATCTTGTCGGCGACGATCTCGATTACCAGCAACACCGCCAGAATCCCGATGGCCCACCAGCTGCCCAACAGGTCGTAGGGCGCTTGCAGCTTGATCAGCGGGTCGCTCAACGGAAAGCGGCCCGCCAGCGCCACCAGCAACAGAGGAATATAGGCGTTCAGCCCGGCGCTGCCGGACAGGCCAAAGGCAGTGCTCAGGCTACCCAACGCTTCAACCATGATCGTATGACTCCTTCCCGGCTCAGGACAGACTCAGTTCTAACCGGCCGCTACCAGACATAACCCAACAACCGCGCGTGAGTTCCGCGCTTTCGCTCATTTACAATACGTCAGGCGTGCTCTCAGGTTGCCGAACCAACCCCGCCCGGTTCGTAGTCAGGCAATTCATGGCCGTTCTTCGCATGAAGACGGCCATGAATTGCCTGACTACGAACGAGGTTGCCGAACCCGCCCACCCGCGTTAACATGAAGGCGTTATCTGATAGACAAACTACTTGCAGGTGGCGCAGTAACCAATCTGCGAAATCTGCGGATGCTCTTCCCCATGCCCAAGAAACCCACTGCCTACTATCGCCCTACCTCGCTCGACGAAGCGCTGCGCATGTTGCTCCAGAACAACACCGTCCCCCTGGCCGGCGGCACAGCCCTGCTGGCGACCGAGCAGGGGCTTGACGCGGCCGTCGTTGATCTGCAAAACGCCGGCCTCGACACGCTGGCCTGGCTGGAGGGCGGGCGCCTGTTGCGCATCGGCGCGATGGTGCGCCTGGCCACCCTGGACGAGTTTCTCGCGCCGCTGGGCGAGCTGCAAAGCGCGGCGGCGCTGCTGCGCGGGGCCGCGCGGCGCGCCGGGCCAAACACCTACCGCAACGCGGCCACCGTTGGCGGCATCACCGCCTCGCGGCTGCCCGACAGCGAACTGCTGGCCGCCCTGCTGGCCCTCGACGCGACGGTCAGCCTGCGACTGCCCGCGCTGGAGACGATCACCCTGGCCGCCTATCTGGCCGACGACGAACGGCTACCGGGGCTGATCACCGAGCTAAACCTCGACTGGCCCCCCGGCCGCGGCGCGAGCGAACGCGTGGCCCGCACACCGGCTGACTACCCCATCGTCTCCGTCACCGCCTGGCGGCCCGATGGCGGCGCGACCCGGCTGGTAGCCACGGGCATTGGCCCGCGCCCCGTCCGGCTGGGCGCGGCCGAAGCCGCCCTGCACGACGGCGCGGGCGAAGCCGCCATCGAAGCAGCCGCGGCGGCGGCGCGGGCCGCCTGCCGCCATCCCGGCGACTTCCGTGGCGACGCCGCCTACCGGGCCGAGATGGCCGCGGTGCTGACCCGGCGTGTGTTGAAGGCGTAGAGACGTTCCGGCGGAACGTCTCTACAGACCCCATGATCTATATCGACATCTCGGCCGCCGTCCACAGCAAGGCCGGGCTGGGCCGCTACAGCGAGCGGCTGGCCGGGGCGCTGCTGGAGCGGCGACCGGAGCGGTACGCGCTCTTCTACAACCAGGGGGCCAGCGGCCACTTCCCCGCCTCGCTGCCGGCGACCGCCCCCCGGCGCAGTGTGCGCTGGGGCTATAAACCGTGGCGGATGGCCGTCCTGCTGGGCCAGACCACCCACATGCCCTTCAACCGGCTTGTGCCCGGCGCGGAACTGTTCCACAGCACTGAGCACCTGCTATTGCCTCTGCGCAGTGTGCCCACGGTGCTGACCGTGCACGATCTCATCTACAAGCTCTTTCCCGAATACCACAAGTCGCT
>NZ_JAYRVJ010000079.1:0-4970 GCF_041918635.1 Promineifilum sp. (SeqCode) | reverse complement strand
CGCGGCGCGGGCCAACTCTTTCTGGCGCAGCAGGTGCTGCTCGGCATCGTAGAGGTTCAGGTTCACGTTAACCCCCTCTCGCCCAACCGGGCGAGACTAACTCTCTGGCGTTCGCGCCGGTCAGGTACGAACCCAGGGCCTGTAGCGTGTTGTCCACGCGCTCGCTGTTCAGGTGGTAGCACTTCGCCCCGTTGCAGCGGCGCTCGCTCAGAAAACCGGCGGCCGTCAGTTGTTGCAGGTGGCGCGATGTGCCGGACTGGCTCAGGTCGAGCCGGGCCATGATGTCTTGCGACCGCAATTCGCCGGCGTCGGCGACCGACTTCAGGATGCTCAGCCGGGTGTCGTCGGCCAGGGCGCTCAGGCGCACCAGCAGCTCCGCCCGGCTCAGTTCGGGCACGTCCTCGTCCGCCCCTTCGGGCAGGCGCGCGCCGAACAGGAACCACAGGTGGCCGTCCGCCTCCGCCTTGGCGTGGTAGGGGCCGATGTGGGCCGACGGCACGAAGGTGATGCGCTCGACCCGCTCGAAGATGTCGGGCCAACATTCGCCCATCAGCGGCCGGCCGGCCACGCGCTCGACGATCGCCATCCGGCTCAGCCCGCTGAAGTCGAGGCCCTCGAAGGCGCGCACCGACTTCTGTAACATTGGCCGCACCCGCTCCCACTCGACGGCCAGGTACTTGTACCACATCGACCGCAGGTGGCCGACGATGAGGGCCTGCATGGCCGGCGGATCGATCAGGTAGGTGTAGGCCCGCCGCTCGATCTCCGGGATGACGGCGTCGTCGCTGAACCCCTCGCGCAGGAAGCCGATGAAGCTGTTCACGTCGGTCAGGATCTCGTCCTTCGACGGCCGCTCGCCCTCTTCGTCCCCTTCGGCCTTGACGACGATGTCGATGTAGGCGTCCAGCACCTTGTTGCGCAGCGCCAGCGGCGACATCGTCGCCAGGTGCTCCAGGTAGAGCGGGAAGCTGGGGTAGGCGGCGTCGGGGCGGGTGGCGTAGTAGAAGCCGATCATGACCAGGCTGTGCGTCTCGCGCTCTTCCGGCGTCATCGCCGCGGCCGTGCGATAGACCCAATCATCGAAGCCGGAGACCTCGTCGGCGCGGGCCAGCGTCACCAGCGAGTGGTGGATGTTGTGCGCCGGCTCCAGGCTGAAGCCGATGGCCTCGGCGGTGGCCTGCGGCATGATGAGGTCAGCAGTCGCTAATGGCATGATTCGCTTCCTTGCTTGTCATTTGCTTTCCCGGTTATGCAGTTATCCGGGTAATGTGGATAGTATAGATCGGGATGGGGCGCTTGTCAAGAGGCAATTTCCAGAAAATGCAATTATGTGCATAAAAGAAAGGGGCTAGGGGTTAGGGGCTAGGTTCTAGGGGCTAGGGACTAGGGAAGAGCGTTCTTCCTCTAGACCCTAGTCCCTAGACCCTAGCCCCTATCTTCTTACTCGTACCTGAACCGCCACACGCCCACGGCGAAGAAGACCGCCGCGAAGGCCAACAGCACCCCCGCCTCCGGCAGCACGTCGGCCAGCCCCGCGCCGCGCATGGTGATGTCGGTCAGGGCGCTCATGGCCCACGTCGTCGGCAGCACCTTGACGATCTGTTGCAGCCCGGCCGGGAACAGCTCCATCGGCCACCAGCAGCCGCCCAGCAGGGCCATGCTCATGCCCAGCATGATGCTCAGGTTGCTCGACTGGCTCTCCGTCTTGACGAACGTCCCCAGCATCGTCCCCAGCGCCACCCCGGCCAGGCCGAACGTCACCAGGATGAGCGCCAGCGCCGCCGGGTTACGCGCCCAGGGCACGCGCATGACCAGCACGCCGAAGGCGACCAGGATGACCATCTGCGCCAGGGCGATGAGATATTGCCCGCCCACGGCCCCCAGCAGGAAGGTGGACTGGCGCGTCGGCGTCGTCAGCAGCCGGCGCAGCGTGCCCAGCCCGCGCTCCATGGCGAACAGGCCCGACGCGCCCAGCAGGGGGATGAACACCCAGGTGATCAGCTGCCCGGCCGAGGATTGCGCGCGCTGGTCGTAGGTATCCCCGCCGCCGGCCGCCTGGACAAACTCCACCCGCGCCGGCTGCTGGCTCTCCGCCATCCCGGCGGCCGCCAACGCCCGCTCGAAGAACGCCGTCCGCTCCGCCTCGTCGGCGAAGGGACGGACGGCCTCCGCGCCCTCAGTGGCGTTGCGGGCCACCAGCAGCGGCCGGGCCACCGCGCCCACGGCCCGCTGCACCTCGCTCTCCACGGCCAGCCCGACGTTGCTGTTGGGCGCGACGCGCAGCAGCAGCTCGCCCGTCTGGCCGGCCAGCACGCCCCCGGCCGTCAGTCCCGCGCCAAAGCCGGCGGGGATGACCAGGATGGCCCCGGCATCGCCGGCGTCGAGCAGTTCCTCGGCCTCCGCCCGCGGCATCACTTCCGGCCGGACGGCGTCGGATTCGCCCAGCGCGGCCAGGAAGGCGGCCGAGCCGTCGCTGCCGTCCTCGTCGGCCACGGGCAGGACGAGGCGCGTGTCCTCGCCCGGCCCGGCCGCCGGCAGCCCGCCGCCGACGATGAAGGTGAAGACGATGGGCAGCACCAGGAAGAAGAGCAGTTCCGACCGCCCCTCGAAGCGCAATAGCGTGTCTTTGCGAATGATTGCGGAGAGTTTGTTGAGCATGGAAGCACCTTTGTTAGTTGTCAGTTGTCGGTTGTCAGTTGTTAGTTGTCAGTTGTCAGTACTGACAACTAACAACTGACAACTAACAACTGATCACTGACAACTGATCACTGACCACCGATCATCGCCCCCTGCCGGCGGCGGAAGATGAAGGCCGAGACGGCGAACAGGACAACGGCCATCGCCAGCAGCACGCCCACGGGCAGGGCCACGGCCGCCAGCCCATCCCCCGACGCCAGCCCGGTGAAGCCGTCCATCGCCCAGCGGTTGGGCGTGATGCGGCTGAGTTGGTCGAGCAAGGGGGAGACGTCTTGCAAGGGCGCAAAGCTGCCGCCCAGGATGCCAAAGATGAGCGTCAGGGCCATGCCCAGGCTGGTCACCTGGCCGGCGTTGGCCGCGGCCGAGGCGATGAGCACGCCCCAGCCCGTGGCCGCCAGCGCCGCGGCGACGATCAGCAGCAGCACGCCCAGCGGATTGCCCCAGTTCAGCCGGAACAGCAGCGTCGTCAGCAGGATGAGCGCCCCCAACTGGATGAAGCCGCCCAGGAAGATGCCCGCCACCTTGCCGCTGAGCACCTGCCCGTTGGTCACCGGCGCGACCAACATGCGCGCCAGCGTGCCCTCGCGCCGCTCGGACAGCAGCGTCCGCGCGCCCAGTGTGACCGCATACATCAGGAAGAGCAGCGCCATGGCCGGGGCGAAGTAGGCCAGCGGGTTGAAGCCGGCGCTGCCGCTGGGCGTGGCGCTCTCGCGGGTGACGCGCACCAGCGACGACGCGGCCATCGCCTCCCCGCCGGCCGCCTCGCCGAACAGTTGCGCGCCCATCGCCTCGCCCACCGCGCTCAGTTCGGCCGGGGGCACAGCCCCGCTCGCCGCCAACTCCGTCAGCGCGACCTCGATGGCGGTCACGCCCGTCTGGGCGCGGGCGGCGAACTCGTCCACGATGCCGCGCACGACCGACGCGCCGATGGGCGCGCCGGGGTCGCCGATGACCTGGACGGGCACGGGCGCCGGCAACTGGCCGGTGGCCGCGTCGGGCGTGTAGAGACGTTTCGCCGAAACGTCTCTACTGAAACCGGCGGGGATGATGACCGCCGCGGTCATGTCGCCGCGCTCCACCGCCGCCCGCGCCGCTGCCTCGTCATCCCACGCCTCGGACGCCAGCAGCTCGCTCAGGTCGGGGCTACTCAGCAGGCCAGCCAGCGCGTCGCCGAACTGGCCGCCGTCGTGGTTGACCACGGCCACGGGGATGCGGCTGATGGCCGGCGTGTCGTCGCCGCCGAAGCTGCCCGTCACCAGCCCCAGGCCCAGGCTCAGCACGAGCGGCCCGGCGATGATGAGCACCAGCGCCGCCCAGTCGCGGAACAGGATGTTGACGTCTTTCCACATGATGGTGAGTATCTTGTTCATCGTCGTCTCTCGGGAAGAGGTATCATCCGCAGATTGGGCAGATTGGGCAGATTATCGGTCGCTGGTTGTTGGTTGGTAGTCGTTGGTCGCTTGTATCGGTCACTAAAGACTACGCCCACCGACGGAAAAATCTGCCCAATCTGCCAAATCTGCGGATAACTCCTCTTAATCTCTTAGGCCACGGCCGGTCAGGTGCAGGAAGACGGCTTCCAGGTTCGGCTCCTCGATGTCCACCGAGCGCACGCGCAGGCCGGTCTGGGCCGCCCGGCCGACCACGCCGGGCAGCGCCTCGCGGGCGTCGGCCACGTTGACGGCGATCTCGTGGTCGGTGGCGCAGGCGCGCAACACGCCCGGCACGCCGTCGAACAGATCGACCGTCCCGTCGGCCGACACGTGGCCGGCGCTCCCGTTGGCGGCGGTCAGGGCCGCGGTCGCCTCTTCCATCAGGTGCAGCCGCAGCGTCTCCTGCCCGCCGACCAGCCGGGTCAGCTCGGCCTGCGTGCCCAGCGCGATGAGCTTGCCCTGGTCGATGATGCCCACACGGTCGGACAACTCCTCGGCCTCTTCCATATAATGGGTCGTGTACAGGACGGTCATGCCCCCGTCGCGCAACTCTTTGACCATCTCCAGGATGCGCCGGCGGCTCTGCGGGTCGATGCCCACCGTCGGCTCGTCCATGAACAGCAGTTGCGGCTTGTGCAGCAGCCCGGCGGCGATGTTGATGCGCCGCTTCATGCCGCCGGAGAAGGTGCGCACCTTGTCCTTGGCCCGGTCGCTCAGGCCGACCTGCTCCAGGACTTCATCGATGCGCCGGCTCAGTTCCTTGCCGCGCATGTCGTACAGTTGCCCCCAGAACTCCAGGTTCTGCCGGGCGCTCAGCACGTCGTAGAGGGCGATCTCCTG
>NZ_JAYRVJ010000078.1:0-5610 GCF_041918635.1 Promineifilum sp. (SeqCode) | reverse complement strand
GCGATCGGCCCGCTCCTGGATACTGGGCAGGCCGCGCCCGCGGACGGTGTCGGCGATAAGGACGGCCGGGCCAGACCTGACAGGTCTCGGAAGAACTGTCAGGTCCAAGAGCGCCTCCTCCAGCGCCTCGAAGTCGTGCCCGTCCACCCGCCGCACCCGGCAGCCGAACGCCTCAAACTTGGGCGCCAGCGGCTCCAGCGGAATCAACTCCTCGGTGCGCATGTTGGCCTGGAAGTGGTTGCGATCCACGATGAAGAGCAGGTTGTCGAGTTGCTTGGCGTTCGCTACCAGCAGCGCTTCCCAGACCGTGCCCTCGTTCAACTCGCCGTCGCCGGTGATGACGACGATACGGTTGTTCAGGCCGCGCAGCTTGCAGTCCAACGCCACGCCGACGGCGACGGACGGCAAATGGCCCAGCGAGCCGCTGTGGAACTCGATGCCGGGGATGTGCCGGTTAGGATGCCAGTAAATAGTGTCGTTCGTCTTCAGATGGTTGCGCAGCCGTTCCGGGGCCAGCCAGCCCAATTCGACAAACGTCCCATAGAGCGCCGGCACGTCGTGCCCTTTCGACAGGAACAGGTAGTCCCGGTCTGGCGCGTCGAAGTTGGCCGGCCCGACGTTGAGAAAGCGCCGGTACAGGTAGACGATCAGGTCGGCGCACGACAGCGACGCGCCGGTGAAGCAACCGCCGTCGGTCGACAGGCGGATGATGTGCTCCCGCACGCGCAGGGCCATCGTTTCCAGGTCGTTGAGTTCTTCTGTGTTCATAGTCATATAGTTGTCGGTAGTCAGTTGTCAGTAGTCAGTTATCGGTAGTCAGTTGTCGGTAGTCAGTTGTCAGTGGACGGTGCTTTTAAACTGACAACTAATAACTAATAACTAATAACTCTTCCTTGTCTGCGCCTCCGTCACGGTGCGCAGTTCGTCCAGATGGTGGCGATACCAGTTCACGCCGGCGTACTCAGCGTTGAAGGCGGCGACCTCCGGATGGGCGTCCAGAAAGGCCAGGATGTCGTCCAGGCTGAACAGCGGGTTGGCCGCGTACAGCCCCTCGTAGACGGCGCGAATGAACTGGTAATCCGCTTCGTAGTCGATGGTCCAGCGGTGGCTCATCGAGTAGTCCAGCCCCGACTCCCAGGCCACGTTGCCGACGCGGAAGCGGTCGGGATTCTCCCAGAAGTAGGGCGTCGTGTGCTCCCGCTCCAGCGGACGCCGCGCCTCGCGCCACGCCGTCTCCAGCGCGGCCAGGGGCATGATCTCCACGTCGTTGCCGTCGGGGTAGGTGGCCGGGTGGAGGTTGCTCACGTAGTCGTACTCGCCGGGATGGTCGAAGTAGAAGCCAATAACCCGGTCGATCACCCGCGGGTCAATCAGCGGGCAGTCGGATGGGATCTTCACAACAGCCAGATCGCCGACGGCCCCGCCGGCTGCGACGGCCCATAAGGCCGCCCGATAGTGCCGATCCAGCAAGTCAGCCGCGTCGCCGCGGAAGCAAGCGAAGCCGTGCGCCCGGCACAGCGCCTCGATGGGGTCGTCGGCCGGCTCGGTTGTCGTCGCTACAACGACCGTCCCGACCAGCGCCGCGGCCCGCACCCGATCCATCATGCGCGTCAGCAGCGGCGCGCCGGCCAGCGGGCGCATGATCTTGTTGGGCAGGCGTGTCGAGCCTGTCCGGGCCTGAATAATCGTGGCCACTGTAGGGCGGGTTGCCAACCCGCCCCCCAACTGCCGGTCATCACGGCGTTGCATAAACCAAAAACTCCTCCCACCGTACCGGCTCACCTAACAAGATGTGGCGGCACAACTGGGCGATATTCCGCCCCGACGTGCCCCCATTCTGCATGGGCATGAGCCGCTTCAACATCGCCAGATCGAAGTAGGAGTGTACCTCTTTGCCCAAGGCGATGCCCGCATAGACCACCGTCGAGTATTGGCAGATGAGTGCGCTGCAATTGGCGATCATGTGATCGATGTTGCCGTCGGTGTAGATCAGCGGTTCGTCAGTGATCGGTGGTCGCCGGTCATCCGCCGTTCGTGGTTGGCCGCCGCTAACCACTTCCTCCCCATTCCTGATTCCTAAGTCGTAATTCTTAACTCCCCCCTGCTCCCCCGCTCCCCCGCTCCCCCGCGCTGCCTCCGCCCACACCTCCCGAATCTCCCGCTCCGCCCGCTGGAAGTTCTCGTTGGGATGCAGCTTGAAGATGACCGGCCGGCCGTTGGCGATGGCCAGGGCGCGGCGCAGAAACCTTTTGCGGTTGTCGAGTTTGTAGGTCTCGCGGGCGTCGGAGGTGGCGATGAGGACAAAGTCGCGATAGGGGAAGTCGTTGTTCAGGTAGCTGGCGCAGTTGTCGTAGTTGGGGATGCCGGTGACGACCAGCTTGTCCGGCCGCACGCCCTTGCGGATGAAGAAGTCGCGATACCCCTCCGAGGCCACACAGAAGTAGCGATACTGGTTGGACAGGCCGTTGGTGGAGGTGCTGGCGAAGTAGCGCGGCAACTTAAACCACTTGACCAGGTGATACATGATGCCCTCGGGGTCGGTCATGCCCTCCTGGATGAGGATGAACGGCTTGTCGCGCAGGTTCTTGGGCACATAGAGGTCGGTCGTCGCCACGTACAGGTCGTACGCGCGGGCCTCGCCGCGGTAGTCGATGGGCAGGTTGTGCTGGCGCAGGTAGGCGTCGGTCTGGCGGCGAAAGTTGCCGCCGAGGACGGTGAAGTCGATCAAGCGCGTGTGGCTGGCCAGAAGGTCATAGAGGCCGTCGCTGTAGAATGGGCTGAACCAACAGTCGAACTCGTCTTGCAGGTGGCGGGCGACGGCGTGGGTCATCCGGGTCATGTTCAGCGAGCCGCCGATGAACAGGATCGTCTTTCGGGCCATAAGCGCGTTAGTTTACACGTACTCCGGGATAGGTTCCAAGTCCGGGCGTGCCTCCCTTGTGCTTAACACCATTGCGGTTGCAAAGTTTCAGAGGAATGATCCGCAGATTTCGCAGATTAGAGAGGAGGCTCACGCAAAGAGCGCCAAGTTCAACAAGTACGCCAAGAAGAAAAGTACTTTGCGCCTTTGCCCGCTTTGCGTTCTTGGCGTGAGCTCATTTCTCAAATCTGCGTAATCTGCGAAATCTGCGGATTCTTCCCTCTTATATCTCCGGCTGCGGCTCGGTGGGCGTCTCGACGGTGGTAAGGGTGATACGATAGAACGCCTCGGCGTAGGCGAAGCCGACCTTCTTGCCCGTCTCGGCCGCCCATTGGCGCACCATCGGGGTGGGATCCCACTCGCCTAACTGGCTGGCGTGCTTCTTCAGGGCGTCGATCTTCAGTTGGAGCGTGTCGGTGATGTCGACGTAGTGGTTGCTGCGCTCGCCGAAGGCGACGAAGACGTTGTCCACCTTGTGACCGACCAGCCCCTCGGCGGCCAGGTCGGGATAGAGCAGCGTCATCTCCGCCGCGGGAAAAACGGCGTCCAGGGCGGCCTGGCCAGCGGCGCGGTGGTCGGGGTGGTTGATGTAGTTATCCGATGGGAAGAAGTTGGTGGGGTCGAGGCAGATGACGGCGTCGGGCCGGTGCTGGCGGATGAGGCGCACCAGGTCTTTGCGCAGTTCGAGCGTCGGCTGCAGGAAGCCGTCGTGGTAGCCCAGATAGACGCACTCCGCTCCCACGACCTCGCCGGCCGCCGTCTGCTCTGCCCGGCGAATCTCGGCCAGCCGCTCGGCGGTCATGCCCTCCTCGTGGCTGCCTACGTTGCCGTCGGTAATGACGACGTAGAGGACGCGCGCGCCGGCTTTGGCCCACACGGCGGCCGTGCCGGCCATGCCGAACTCGATGTCATCGGGATGGGCGACGATGAACATCGCCGTTTGCGGGGTATACGCTTTACTCATACGGGGGTTCACCTGTCAGACCTGTCAGGTTTTCTGAAACCTGACCGGTCTCTCTCGCTAAAGTATGGCTCGATATTGCGCCAAGAAGGGCGCGGCGTCAAGGATTGTGGCGCGGGTTGCCAACCCGCGTCTTCGGCCCGCGTTCTTTCACCCCTGCTCCCCCGCCCCCCTGCTCCCCTGCTAGGAAGCGACTACACTTATCGGCCGGAACAACCCCCGATCCACCAAGCCAACCTCCTCCGGCCCCAAAGCCACCAGCGCCTCATAGACGCGGGCGGCGTCGGCGCGCAGGCCGGCCACGTCCACGCCGCGGCAGATGGCCGGCAGCGGGTCGAGCCACTGCCGCGCGCGCAGCAGCATCTTGACCGCGCCGCGGTAGTTGCCCTGCTCGATCTGATGATAGGCGATGCCGATCTGGAGGATGCCCCGGTAGAGGTCACGGCCCGGCGCCGGGTCGCGCATCCACGCTTCCTCCAGCGCGTCGTGGCACTTGTAGTAGGCCCCCTCGTTGAACAACTCAATGCCCTTTCGGGCCAGATCGGACAGCGGCTCGGCGCAGGCGCCGGCCAGCGCCGCCCGGTCGGGCAGGCGGGCGTAGCGGGCGAATAGGGCGGGCATGTCGGCCGTGAAGCGCGAGCGGGCCAGCACGGCGTCGGCTCCGGCGGCGCGGGCGGCGGTCATCGTCGCCACGTCCTCGTGCGGGCCAAAGCAGAGGATGGGCGTGCGCCGCGTGGCCGCCGCCGACTTGAGCGCGGCGATCCACTGCCGCCAGGGAATGGCCGCGTTGGTCAGGTCGAAGAGGAGCAGCGCCGGTTGCCGCCGGGTGATGTATTCGAACAGGCGGCCCTCCTGGCCGTGCAGCCGCTCGCCGGGCGACTCCAGCGGCGCGTCGGGGTCGGGCGCGCCAAGCTGGCCGGCCGTCTCGATCCATTCGACGCGATAACCCAGGTGCTCGGCCACCTTGCCGATGCGCACGGTGAACATGAGGTCGGAGACGAAGGCGAGGATTGTGGGTTGGTCAGGCATGAATTCTCCTGCGGGGGAGCAGGGGGCAGGGGTGCGGGGGAGAAAGAACGGTCAAATGGGAACGCTCTTTCTCCCCTGCACCCCCACTCCCCCGCCCCCCTGCTCTTCCTCACATCGCAAACGGATTCCGCACCGGCACGCCCGGGGCCAGCCAGATGAGGAAGACGTAGCGCCGCTCGCGGCCACCTTTGTCCTGGACGACCGACGGGACGTAGATCAGCCGCAGGTCGCGGGCGTCGTACATCCAGACGTGTTCGCCGATCTGGCTGATGTGGGGCGAGAGCGGGTTGCGTGGGTTCTGCAGCAGGTGATCCATCGCCCCGGCCACGGCCTGGAGCGACGTGCGCCGGAAGACCATGGGGATGTTCTCCAGCGGCTGCAGGAAGGTGCGCGCCACACCCATCTCCCAGCGCGGCGGGTCGGTGTAGTGGCCGCGCGGCTTGAAGTCGCGATCCCACAGACCCTTCAGCGTGTCGCTGACGCGGGCGGGGTGGGTGTGGGGCCAGAAGGGGTGGCCCTCGCCGGTGGTCAACCACTGTTCGTAGGTTGCCCACTCGACCAGGCCGGCCCGGATGGCCGACAAGTCCGCGCCGGTCAGCGCCTCGGCCTTGATGGACAGCGGCGGCGCAGCCTCGAAGGCGATCTGCGCCGCCGGCCGCACGGCGGCGAAGGTGTTGAGCACGGCGTTGTGGTGGGCGAT
>NZ_JAYRVJ010000077.1:0-20693 GCF_041918635.1 Promineifilum sp. (SeqCode) | reverse complement strand
TAACGAGCCGCTGAATCTCGCTCGTGCCCTCGCCAATAGTCATCAGCCGCGTGTCGCGGTACATGCGCTCGACCTCGAACTCGCTGCTGTAGCCATAGCCGCCGTGAATCTGGATGGCGTTGCGGCAGACGCGCTCGCTAACCTCGGTGGCGAAGAGCTTGGCCATAGAGGCCATCTGGCTATAAGGCCGGCCCAACCCTTTCAGCCAGGCCGCCTTGCGAACCATCAGCCGGGCGGCCTCGATCTCTGTCGCCGCGTCGGCCAGCATCCACTGGATGGCCTGGAAGTTGGCGATTGGCTCGCCGAACGCCTCGCGCTCCCGGGCATACTTCAGCGCCTCCTCGTAAGCCGCCTGGGCCAGCCCGAGGGCCAGCGCGCCGATGCCCACGCGCCCGCTGTCGAGCGTCGCCAACGTCTGCGCCAACCCGCGCCCCTCGACGCCGAGTAGATTCTCGCGCGGCACGCGCACCTCGTCAAAGGTGACGGCATGCGTCGGTGAGCCGTGCAACCCCATCTTCTTCTCCGGCGGGCCGATGTTGATACCGGGCGTATCGGACGGAACCAGGATGTGGCTCAGGCTGCTGCTGCCGCCGTTGGAGTTGGTGCGGCAGAGGACGACCATCAGGTCGGAGATGGAGGCGTTGGTCATCCACATCTTGCTGCCGTCGATGATCCAGGAGTCGCCCTCGGCCGTGGCGCGCGTCTTGACGCCCCCTTTCAGGTCGGAGCCGGCCCCCGGCTCAGTCAGGCTGAGGCAGGCCAGCTTGCCCTGGCCGCTGGTCAGCCGCGGCAGCCAGGCGCGCTTCTGCTCCTCCGTACCATAGGCGACCAGCGGCCCGAGGCCCAGCCCGTTGTGAGCGGCAATCGCCAGCGCCGTGGAGCCGCAGCCCCAACCCAGTTCTTCAATGACGATGGCGACGCTGATGGCATCGAGCGCCGCGCCGCCGTACTCCTCCGGCACTTCCAGGCCCAGCAGACCCAGCGGCCCCATCTTGCGCACCGCCGGCCAGTTGAATTCGCCAGTTTCGTCCGTATGCCGGGCGCGCGACCGCAACTCGGCGGCCACAAAGTCGTGCACCACCTCGCGCAAAGCGCGTTGTTCAGGATTGAGTTCGAATTCCATTGGTTCCTCCCTTTCTAGCGGTCAGTGGTTATGGATTGGTATTGCCACCGCTCACTTCTCACTTCTTACTGACTACTGACCATTGCCCACTGAAACTACCCCGCCGCCGCCAGCACCGTCAACAATAATTGCCCTAACCCGGCCGGCAGGTTTGTCACGTCGATGTACTCGTCCGGCCGGTGCGAATTGCCAGAGTGTGTCAGGCCCAGACAGACAGCCGGGAAGCCCCGGCTCAGTGGCACGTTGGCGTCGGTGCTGCTCATGATGTAGCGCACGTCGGCGCAGCCGACGGCCCGCAGCGCGGCCTCGGCGTGGCTCACGATGGGTGTGGCACGCGGGATCGACCCGGCCGGGCGGTCGCCGACCTGCTCGGTGGTGATGCGCACCCCGCTTCCCTGGGCGGCGTGCTGGCGGTTGGCGGCGCGGATCAAGTTCTGCACCTGGCCCACCAGGCGGCCTAGCGCCTCTGGCTCCTCCGAGCGCAGGTCGAGCCACAACTGGGCGAAGTTGGCGATGGAGTTGACCGACAACCCGCCCTCGATGATGCCCACGTTGTAGGTCGTCTTGGGCGCGGCCGGCACTTCCAGATCGTCGATGGCGGTGATGAGGCGGCCCAGAACGTGAATGGCGCTGGCCGCGCCGAAGCCGCCCCAGGAGTGGCCGCCCGGCGCGGTCACGGCGACCCGATAGCGGCGGACGCCAACGGCCTGGTGGGTAAGCTGCCCATACAGCCCACCTTCGACGACGAGATAGACCGCCCGCCCATCGAACTTGCGCACCACGGCGCGCATGCCGCGCAAATCGCCCAGCCCCTCCTCCCCCACGTTGGCGACGAGGTAGATATCGGCCGCGTGCGACAATTGGCGCTCCACCAGCGTCCGGCCCAGCCACAACAGCCCACCCAGTCCCGTCGAGTTGTCGCCGATGCCCGGGCCATAGAGCATCGCTCCATCCCGCCGCGTCGCCAGATCCGTCTCAGCCGGGAAGACAGTGTCCAGATGGGCCGAAACGATGAGTGGCGGGCGGCCGGGATCGTTGCCGGGCAGACGCGCATAGACGTTGTGCAGCGCGTCTCGCGTCACGCGCAGATCGTCGCCCGCGATCGCCTGGAACTGCTCAGCCATGTAGGCCGAACGATGCACCTCGGCGAAGGTCGGCGACGGGATTTGTTGAATGCGGATGATCTGCTCCAGGATGGCGTCCAATTGGTCGTGGGCCGCGCTGAGGGCGGCGCGCACGGCCGGCTGTTGGGCAAGGTCGGTGACGTGGTTCATTGCACCCGAAAAGCTTCGAAAGCGGGGATCAAGCGCGCGGGTAGGCGACCAAAAAGACGCACCCCTTCACCGGTGTGCTCTTCCTGATCCACCTGCCCCCGCTCATAGAAGAGCGACAGCAGGTCACCCCGCTCGTAGGGGATGAGCGCCTGGATGGGTTGCAGCAGCCGGACCATGGTGGCCTCGATCAGGATCAGTAACTCGTCCAGCCCTTTCCCGGTACGGGCGGAGACCAAGACCGACGGCGCGGCCAGTTCGATGCCGTCGAGTACGTCGGTAGTTTTCAGCAGGTCGGCCTTGTTGAGAGCGATGACCATCGGCAGGTGGTCGGCTTCCAGTTCGGCCAGGGTATCTTCCACGGCATCGATCTGGGCCAACGCCTGGGGGTGGGTGATATCGACCACGTGTAGCAATAGGTCGGCGTCGCCGATCTCCTCCAGGGTGGCGCGGAAAGCGGCCACGATCTGCGTCGGCAATTTCTGGATGAAGCCGACCGTGTCGGTGAAGAGTAGTTCGCGGCCGCCAGGCATGTTGACCTTGCGCGTCGTCGGGTCGAGCGTGGCGAAGAGCATGTCGGCTGTCAGCACGTCGGCCCCACTGAGCTTGTTCAGCAGGGTGGACTTGCCGGCGTTGGTATAGCCGACAATCGCCACGACTTGAAGCTCGGTCTGCTGGCGTTTGGAACGGTGGCGCTCGCGGTGGGCGCGGACGGCCTCCAGATCCTCGCGGATCTGGGCCATGCGCCGGCCGATCTCCCGCCGGTCGGTTTCCAGCTGCGTCTCGCCGGGGCCGCGCAAGCCGACGCCGCCCGTCGCGCCGCCGGCCCGGCCGCCCGCCTGCCGCGCCAGGTGCGTCCACATGCGCGTCAGCCGCGGCAGCCGGTACTCCAATTGGGCCAGTTCAACCTGAAGCTTGCCCTCGCGCGTCTGGGCGTGCTGGGCAAAGATGTCGAGGATGAGCGCCGTCCGGTCGATTACCTTCACGTCTTCGCCGAAGAGGGCTTCCAGTTCGCGCTGGTGGCGGGGCGAAAGCTCATCGTCGAACAGGACAACGTCGGCGTCCAACTCCTCGACCAGCAGCTTAACCTCTTCCACCTTGCCCGAGCCGATGTAGGTGGCGCTGTTGGGCTTGTCGAAGCGCTGGTAGGTCTGGCCGACCACGTCGATGCCGGCCGTGTCGGCCAGCCGGGCCAGTTCCTCCAGGCTCTCTTCCACGGGCAGAAGCGCCTCACTGTCGTGGGTCTCCGCGCCCACCATGAACGCTCGCTCGCGCGGGGGCGCTGTTTCATATGTTTTGCTTGCCGTAAGACTAACCTCCGTTTGGAAGCCTCCACAGATTTCACAGATGACACAGATTCTCAGAAATAATCTGTGTCATCTGCGAAATCTGTGGAGGCCCTTTCTAATCGAGCAGCCCGACGACCTGGAGGGCGCGCGGATGCTCGACCTGATAGTCGTAGCGAATGATCTTCTTCTCGGCCGGGGCCAGGTCAATCTGCCACTTCAGGATATGCAGATCGGTCTGCTCCACCGGTTCCGGCGCGACGCGGTCGAGGCGCACCTTGATCTGGTCGTGGCGCGAGACCGGGTACTGATCCTGCACGGTGACGCGGGCGGGCGTGGACAGCAGGTTCTCCAGCTTGATCTCGTAGCCGTAAACGACCTGCCGTACGTCGCGCAACAGCCGCTTGTCCACCTCGCGACGCACCAGTTCGCGCTTGACGGTGACGCGCTCCTCTACGCCCAGGATGAGCTCAATCTCGGCGCCGGTGGGCGTGTACTCCAGCCGGTTCTGGCCGATGTACTCGTCGCCGGCATAGAGGCTGGCCGGGCCGGGCAACAGCGGCGCGGCCGTCGTATTGTTGAACTTTGCCCGACGGTAGACGGCATCGGTGTGGCGGGGCACGGCCAGAAAGTCCAGTTGCGGCGTCAGATCGTGCTGGCCGATGGTCGTCTTGTACGGCGTCCCGTCGCCGGGAATGTCCACACTGCCGGAGACGGCGAACGAGACGGCCGTGCCGCTGTCCTGCACCTCAGCCACTTCGACCTCGACCGGCGCTTCCCGGATTGGGGCCATCATCATCGCCGCCGGCGCGGCGTCCGCGGCGGCGCTCTCCATCGCGAAATCTTGCCTGGCCGCGGCCGCCTTGGCGTGGGCCATGCGCGGCAGGGGCTGTGGTGGGTGAGGCACGTCCACAAACCACGGTTTGAGTTCCGGCACGCGCTGGTTGAGCGCCGGCCGGGCCGTCGAGACGCTCAGGCGCACATCGCTCCAGTCCTGGCCGGTGTTCTGGACGATCTCGGCCAGCGCCGTGACGGCCACCCGCCCGCCAGCGCGGCCGCCAGACGGCTCCAGCAGGCGGATGTCGTAGAGCGGCCGCCAGCCGGTGCGTCCTCCGGCGGCCTGGCCGACGACATAGGTGATCTCCGGCTCAAAGCTGCCGGCCGAGAGCGCCTCGACCTCCAGCCGGGTCTCGTAGCGCTGGCGGGGCCGGGCTGCGCGCAACTGATCCAGTTCGGCCTGAAGCTTGGCCAGTTGCTCCTTCAGGTCACGCTGCTCCGTGTCCAGCGCCCGCAGGTCGCCGCGCAGCCGGGCGTCTTCCTCCTCGAAGAAGCGCATCAGGTTGGCCTGATTCTCCACCGTGCTGCGCCCGCGAGCCAACCCCCAGGCGTACTCCGTGGTCGCCTCGCGTAAGCCGTCCAGATGGTCGATGGATGCCTGCTTGACCGCCTGGCGATCGTCGAGCGCCTGCAACTCGTCTTGCAGCTTCTCGATCTGGGCTTCGAGCGCCTGAACGTTGGCCGCCGGGGTTTGGGCGTAGTGACGGCGGTGAACGTCCACGCTGCGCAGGCGCACTCGGGCCGTCCCCGCGCCTGCCGCCCGCACCGATTCCGGCTCCAGCGCCAGCGGCAACTCGCCGATGACGATCTGATGGAGTCCTTCGGGCAGTTCGCACCGGCCACGACACGTCACGCGCGCCCGGTCGGGATAGACGGCAACGGCGGTGATAACTGTTTCGACTGGGATTTCCATTGGTCGCTTGCTCCGGTTGCTAGTGGTCAGTAGTCAGTAGATCAGTATTCAGTAGGTCAGTATTCAGTGGTCGTTGGTCGTTAAGTCGTTAGTAATCTGTGGTCGATCACCGGACTGTGGCCTGTCGTCCGTTGTCTGTCATCTGCTGTTAGTACGTTCTCCCCTGGTCCCCCGCACCTCAGCTCCCCTGCTCTTGCGGAAGAGCATAACGCACCCCATGTTCCCGCGCAAAACGGCGCAGGGCAGTTAGGGCGCGCTCGGCATACTGCCGGCCGCGCTCCTCCTTGCCCGGCTTGCCGGCCAGCGGCGGCAGGATGCCAAAGTTGGCCTTCATCGGCTGGAAGTCGCGTACGGCAGTGTGGGTGACGTAGTGGCAGAGCGCGCCGAGCATAGTCGTCGGCGGCAGGATGAGCGGGTGACGGCCGCTGAGCAGCCGGGCGGCGTTGACGCCGGCCAGCAGCCCCGTGCCCGCGTTGCCGACGTACCCCTCGACGCCGACGATCTGTCCGGCGAAGAAGAGGTCGGCCCGGTTGCGATACTGGAGCGTCGGCTGGAGCATGGCCGGGGCGTTGACGTAGGTGTTGCGGTGCATCATCCCGTAGCGGGCGAACTCCGCCCCCTCCAAACCGGGGATGAGCCGCAGCACGCGCTTCTGGTCGCCCCACTTCAAGTTAGTCTGGAAGCCGACGATGTTGTAGAGCGAGCCAATGAGATTATCCTGGCGCAACTGGACGACGGCATAGGGCCGCCGGCCGGTGCGCGGGTCGGTCAGCCCGACCGGCCGCATGGGGCCATAGGCCAGCGCTTCACGCCCCCGCTCGGCCAATACCTCGACGGGCATGCACCCCTCAAAGAAATGAGGGTCTTCGCGCTCGAACTGCTTGAGCGCGATCCGCTCGGCGGTGGTCAACGCCTCATAGAAGGCATCGTACTCCTCGCGCGTCATCGGGCAGTTGATGTAGTCCCCCTCCTCCTGCTCGCCGCGGTCGTAGCGCGACTGGCGAAAGGCGACAGAGAGGTCGATGCTCTCGGCGTGGACGATGGGCGAGACGGCGTCGTAGAAGTAGAGGTACTCCTGGCCGGTCAGGCCGGTCAGGCTGCGCGTCAGCGCGGGTGAGGTCAGCGGCCCGCTGGCGATGATGGCCGGCGCGTCGGGAATGGCCGTCACCTCTTCATGCACCAGGCTGATGCGCGGATGGGCGGCGACGCGCTCACTGACCAGCCGGGCGAACGCCTCGCGATCGACAGCCAGCGACGAGCCGGCGGGCACGGCCGTCTCGCCAGCGCAAGCCAGAATGAGCGAGCCCAGGCCGCGCAGTTCCGTCTTCAGCAGCCCCGACGCTTTGTGCGGCAGGTCGGAGCCAAGCGAGTTACTGCACACCAGTTCGGCCAGCCACGCTGTCTCGTGGGCGGGTGTCGTCTGGCCGGGGCGCATCTCGTAGAGGCGCACGTCGAGGCCCAGTTCGGCGGCCTGCCAGGCCGCCTCGCTACCCGCCAGCCCGCCGCCGACGACGATGAGTTCCTGAGTCATGACAAGATTCTATCACACCCCGTCCGTGGCGCGATTTGGCGGGCGATGAAAGAATGGGACGCAGATGGACGCTGATTTTTCGCTGATTGGCGAAAATCAGCGCCAAAATCAGCGTCCCATTCTTGTAAATCGCGCTGCCGGCTCAACAAAACTGCTATAATCGGCCGACTTTAGCGCATACAGGACAGACGAATTGATGCACCCAACCGTTACCGTTCCCGACGAGCATGGCAAGTTCGGCCCCTATGGTGGGCAGTTTGTGCCGGAGACGCTGATGCCGGCCCTGGAAGAGTTGATCGCCGCCTACGACGAGGCGCGGCGCGACCCGGCGTTCGTGGCCGAGTTCGACAACCTGCTGCGCACCTACGTCGGCCGGCCGTCGCCGCTGACTTACGCCCGCCAGTTGTCGGCCAGGCTGGGCGGGGCGCAGATCTACTTCAAGCGGGAAGACCTCAACCACACCGGAGCGCACAAGATCAACAACGCCCTGGGCCAAGCCCTGCTCGTCAAGCGCATGGGCAAGCGGCGCGTCGTGGCCGAGACGGGCGCGGGGCAACATGGCGTGGCTTCGGCTACGGCGGCGGCCTTGCTGGGGCTGGAGTGCGTCGTCTACATGGGCGAGGTAGACATCGCGCGGCAGCAGCCCAACGTCTACCGCATGCGGCTGCTGGGCGCGGAGGTGCGTCCGGTCGCCTCGGGCAGCCGGACGTTGAAGGACGCTATCAACGAGGCCATCCGCGATTGGGTGACCAACGTCGCCACGACCCACTACCTGCTCGGCTCGGTGCTCGGCCCCCACCCCTACCCGATGATGGTGCGCGACTTCCAGCGCGTGATCGGCGACGAGGCGCGCGAGCAAGTCCTGGCGACCTGCGGCCGGCTGCCGGACGCCATCGTCGCTTGCGTCGGCGGCGGCAGCAACGCCATGGGCATCTTCCACGCCTTCCGTGACGACGAGGGCATCGACCTGATCGGCGTCGAGGCCGGCGGCGAGGGCATCGTCGGAGGGCGGCACGCAGCGCGGTTCGCCGACCCGGACGTGGCGCGCGTGGGCGTGCTGCACGGCACGAAGAGCTACGTCATGCAGACGGCCGATGGGCAGATCAGGGAGACCCACAGCATCAGCGCCGGGCTGGACTACCCCAGCGTCGGCCCGGAACACGCCTGGCTGCGCGACCAGGAGCGCGCCTTCTACACCTACGCCACCGACGAAGAGGCGCTGGCCGCCTTCCACGAACTGGCGCGCACCGAGGGCATTATCCCCGCCCTGGAATCGGCCCACGCCGTCGCCGAAGCCATCAAGCGCGCCCCTACCATGCGGCCGGATCAGATATTGCTGGTCAATTTGAGCGGACGGGGAGATAAAGACCTGGACGCAGTGATCAGTAGGTCAGTGGGTCAGTAGGTCAGTACAGTTGCATGACTGACCTACTGACCTACTGCTTACTGACCAACTTCCCCTGCAACCGCTGCAGCCGGTGCAGCAGTTCCACGCGGGCCAGGCGAGTGTTGGGGGTAAGTGGGCGGCGGTCGAGCAGGGTTAGCGCCCGCTGCGTCCACTCGACCGCAGTGGGGATGTCGCGCTCATGCCACTCGTAGTGCTTCGCCAGTTCGACGTGGGCGGTCACGTCGCCGCCGCTGGTGACGGCGATCTGCTGCCAGACGACGACCGCCTCCGCGCGCCGGCCGGTCGCCTTGAGCAGCTCCCCCAACCGGTGCAGCGCCAGATGGTACGCCTCCAGCGGCAGATCGGCATCGAGCGAAGCCCGCAACGACTGCTCAGCCAGATCGCGCAGCCCCAGGTCGGCCTGCCAGTGAGCCAGACTGACCTGATCCATTGCTTCGTCACAGCGCGAGTCGGCCAACTGCCGGAAGATGCGCGCCGCCAGCGTGACCATGGAGAGCATGTCCATCTGGTTGTGGTAGAAGACGCGGGTCAACTCGCGGGCGTCGCCGGTGCGCAGGTATTGGTAGTAGAGCGACGGGATAAGCCAGCCGGGCGCGTCCTCTTCCGTGCGGCGCAGACCCAACAAGTTCTGTTCCAGCGCGCTCAGCGCGCAGGAGCCGAGCCGCGCCCGGTAGAGGCGGCGGGCCGGCGGCAGCAAGTCGATGTGCGGCAGATCGGGCAGTCGGCTGCGCAGCCGGTTCATCACGTAACGATTGTCCAGCAAGGGCACGTCGAAGGAACGGCCGTTGAACGTGACCAACCCCGCCTTGCTCGCCACGAGTTCATCCAACTGCCGGAGCATCGCCAACTCGTCGCCGTGGTCGCGCAAGAAGTATTGGCGGACAACGAACGCATCCGGCTCCGGCGCGCCCGGTCGCGACTCGAAGAAGGCCACACCGACCATGAAGGCCAGCGTCCCCGCCCCGGCCAGACCGGTTGTCTCGGTATCCAGGAAGAGAAAGTCGCGGAAGTCAAAACGGCTGACCAAGGACAGCCCCACCCGACTATCCGGCAGATAGCGGGCGGCCACATCCGGCCGGGCGACCAGCAGATCGGCCAGCGCGTCCGGGCCGTGGCGGTGCTGAACGGGATAGACGCGATCGATGACGAAACAACCTCCGTCGTCCGTCTCGACCACGCGCCCGCCGGGCAACAAGTGCTCCAGCAGCGGCGGCGCGTCGTTGGTAGCCAGGCGATTCATCGCCGTTCCGACCCCAGCCGTGACGCTCGGTGGCCGCAACTGCCGCGCCCCCTTCACTACGCCCAGCCGGCGCAGCCGCGAAAGAACCTCCTCGTTCATTTGTTCGATTGTACGTGCGCCCCCCCTTGCCGACAAGAGGGAATTCACAGTGCGCTACCTTTTCTGCCCCTTCGGCATTACAATAGACGCCATTATGGGCGCAGATAATCCGTTTTTCCATCGTGGGGCCATTCGTCGCGTCGAAGACTTCGTCGGTCGAGAGACGGAGATCAACCAGATATTGGGGCTATTGCGCAACGGTCAGAGCGTCTCGCTCATCGGCCCGCGCCGCATCGGCAAAAGCTCGCTCCTCCTGCATCTCTCTCATCAATCGGTGCGCGCCTCCTTCCAGCTAGACGCGCCACACGCCCTGTTCGTCATGCTTGACTGCCAGGAAATGGCCGGTTCGCCGCCGGAAGAGGTGTACGAGCTTCTATTCGAGGGCCTGATGGGGGCGGCTGAGGAAGCGGGCCTGTCCTTGCAGGCCGCCGAGCAGCCAGGCACTTACCGCGCGCTCGACCGGGCGCTGCAACAGGTCTATCAGCATGGCATCGGCGTGGTCGTGCTACTCGACGAATTCGAGCTATTGGCTGCCAATCAACACCTGACCCCCTACTTCTTCGCCCGGCTGCGCGGCCTGACCACCAAGTACGGCCTGGCTTTCCTGACCGCCAGCCAGCGGCCGTTGTTCGCCATCACCGCCGAGGAGGAAGTCCTCAGCTCACCTTTCTTCAACATCTTCGTCACCGTGCCGCTGGGCCTGTTCAGCGAGACCGAGTCCCGCCACCTGTTCGGCCAACGACTGGCGCGCACCACAGTCACTTTTTCGGAGGAACTCACCCGCTATCTGCTGTGGCTGGTCGGGCGACACCCCTTCTTCCTGCACATCGGCGGCTACCACGCCGTACAAGCGCTCGACGCCGAGGAACGATTGAGCCTGAGCAACCCGTCATCGACGCGGTTCGAGGCGCTCGACGGCCCCATCGAGGTCGAAGCGGAGTCGCACCTCGGCTACCTGTGGCAGAATCTCGCCCCGGACGAACAGCACGTTCTGGCTATCGCCGACGGCCCCATCGAGAGTCTGCGGCAGTTGGAACAACAATGCCTGCTCGAACGGCTCGATGGCGAGTACCGCTACAGCAGCGAGATATTGCGCCGTTACGTCCGCCGCCAACAGGTTCCCGGGCTGGTGCAAGCCGGCCCATTCGTCATCGACGAACAACGCCACCAGGTCTGGGGCGACGGGCGCGAATTGAACCTCACCACGTCCCAATTCAGTATCCTCGTGCGACTCTGCCAGCATGCCGGCCAGGTCGTGCGCGGCGAAGATTTGGAGATGACGGTCTGGGGTGACGTACTGGTTGATGATCCCGACCGCCTCAAGACGCTCATCAAGCGCCTGCGCCGGGCAGTCGATCCGCTGGGCAACTGGATCGTGAGCGAGCGCGGCGTGGGTTACGCGTTGCGCCCGCCGGAAGGGGGCTAGGCGCACGGTGTTCTGCCAGCGAGCCATCGTCGCTCGCGCTCATTTCCAGACAAACCCTTGATCCCTCACGTTCGTAGCCAGGCGATTCATCGCCGTTTTGCGGGGCGCAGGCACAGCAGGGCAGCAGCAACAGTCCTGCTCGGCCTCCTCAGCCTGGCGTTCGCGCTGTTGACCGGCGCGCCCTCAGCCTCGGCCCAGAACGGCTCTTCGAGCTACTGGCAATACGCCGCCTCGACCCGGCTCGATTCCGTTGAACTGGCCGATATCAACCGGGATGGCGTCGATGAGCTGCTGGTTCTTGACGAGAGCGGCCGGCTGTCGCTCCTCTCGGCTGCCGGGCAGCAGGCATGGTCTTTTCTAAGCCCTAACCCCGTTTCGGCCGTTGGCGCGGTTGACGTCTTTGGCGGGCCGGAGCTAGAAATCGTGCTGGCGGGCAGCAGCGACCTGGCGCTACTGGATAGCGACGGCGACGAGTTGTGGCGCATACCCATCGTGGCGGCTACCAACCCCGCCGCCATCGCTGCCTACGATTATCAGGCCGACGGGCGCGACGAGATCCTGATCTTGCTCGGCTCCGGGACACTTCTCGTCTACGACGGCGCGGGAAATCAGGTCTGGCAGTTTGCCGGACAGGACGACGCGACGGCCAACGCCAACCCGCGAATGCTCGTAGCCGACTTTGACCAGGACGGCTTCAACGAGATCGCCTTGAGCGTCTTCACGCCGCGCCGGTTCAGCCAATTGCTGTATCTGGACGATGGGGTCGAGCAGTGGCGGCAGTCCATCTCGCGCCGCATCACCACCCTGGCCGAAGCGCCCTTCGGCCCCGGCATCGACATTGCCGTTGGCACCAACTTCGGCCAGATCGACCTCTATACCGCCGATGGTGAGCGCGTCTGGTTCCGCACGGTCAACCGGCCGGTCACAGCGCTGGCCTTCGCTGAACTGGCCCAAGGCCCGTCGCTGGCCGTGGGCACGGCTTCGGGCAGCGTCGTCGCTTTCTCCCGGGAAGGACGCCGCTTATGGGCCAGCAACCTGGCCCAGGATGCCGACCGCCAGCTATTGGCGCTGTTGCCGGCCGGCGGCAGTGCCAGCATCGTTCCGACGCCCCTGGCCGCCATCCTGGAGCCGATCTCGGAGTCCAGCGAGTTGGCCGACGTGCTCCTGTTGGGCAACAACGGGCAAACGTTGGCCAAGCTCAACGACACCGATCTGCCCGACCTCACCCGGCTGATCGACGTCAACCGGGACGGCCATTACGAGCTTCTGCTGGCGCGGTTCGCCACTCTGCAACTGATCGGCCTGGGGATCGGCGACAGCGAGTACGTTCAGGAGTGGCAATATGCTCTGGACGCCAGCCCCACGGCCATCCTTGTAACCGATCTGGATGAGGATGACGAGGATGAGGTCGTCATCGGCACGCGCGACGGCCGGCTGCACAGCCTTAGCGTAGACCACACCATTCGCTGGCTGAACGCGCCGGGCGAGGAGATCGCCTTCCTGGGGCGCGTGCGCTACTCCCTGAGCGATCCGCCCCGCGTCGCTGTAGTACGGCGCCAGCGGGCCGCCGAGGACGCGCCGGCCGGGGAACCGCGCGCGGCCAGTTGGCTGGAGCTGCGCGAATCCTCCGGCGAACGGCTGTGGGAGATCGTGCTGCCGGGGGAAGTGACCGCTCTGGCGATCGATGACTTCGCCGGCGTGGCGCAACCCTCCATCCTTATCGGCGCGCATGACGGGCATGTGGGCGCCTATGATTTCGACGGGAAGCCTCTCTGGCAATATGACCTTCCCGAATTGGAAGGGGGCGTCCGACAACTTATCGTTTACGGCCACGGCAGCGAAACTCCCGATCAGGTTCTTGTCGTCGGCGCGCAAGACCTGTACGCGCTGACACCGTCTGGAGACAGCGTCTTCGCCATGCACCTGGCCTCTTATGCGCAGCCCGTCCACGTCGTGTTCGCCGTCCACCAGTCAGACACACGCGAGTTGGCCGTCAGGCTGGTGGTGCTACTCGAAGACGGCGCGGTTCACGCCCTCAACTGGCGAGGCATCGAGATGGGGCAGTGGAAGTGGCCCATCCAACTCAACGGGCGGCCCACGGCTGTCGACGCCTCGGGCGATGGAGCCATCGAAGCTTTCCAGGAAAACGTGACCGCCTTCCTGGTAGCGACCGATAGCGGTTCACTGGAACAGCTAACCGTAGTTGACGGCCAACCGGCGACCCCGTGGCAACTGGACGGGCTAGGTCTCGTTCAGGCTGTCGATTGGGACGATCTGGACAAGGATGGACAGCCGGAAACGGGTCTGGTTGGCACGCGCGACGGCGATCTGTGGCTCTACCAACAACTGCACACGCGCACGCCGCGGCGCGTCCTCGACTTGCCACTGGCCAGCGGCGTCTTCAGCGTATCGCTCCTGAAACGCGCCTCCAGCCAGTCCCCCGATCTGCTGGCCATCACGCAGAACGGCTTGCTGCGTCTCTACCGCGAGGAGGAGAACCGGCCGCCCCTGCTGACGCAGCCGACGGTCGAAGCGGAACAGGGACAATCCGCTGGAGTCTACACCATCGGCGTCGTCGTGAAAGATGTGGAGAGTGATACCGTCGCCGTCCGGCTGGAGTTGCAGGACGCCTCCGGCGAATGGCAACCCGCGGGCGAACAGCAGCTCGCGTCAGGCAATGGCCCCCTCTTCTGGCCGACGGTCAATGTTCCCATGGACGCGGATCAGGTGCGATACCGCTTCCGCTACAGTGATGGCTTTTACAGCGGCTACCTGACGCCGCCCGATGGGCCGGAAGTCGTGGCCGGCCCCCTGACCAACAGGCTGGCCCCCGTGCTGTTCGCCGTGGTGGGCATGGTGGCGGCCGTGGGCGTGGTGGGCTTCGTCCGCCAATCGCGCACGCCCGCGGCGCAGGCCGGCCGCTTCCACCGCCGGCTGGCGCAGCAGCCGGAGGAGACGCTGTCGCTACTGGAGCAACGCTACCAGTCCGTCAACGGCTCGCCCGACTTTCTGCTGCAACTGGCGAATCGCGCGCGCCAGGCAGGCGACTCCAACGTGGCTAACCTGGCCGACGGGCTGTTCCTGCTACCGAACCGCCCCCAGGCCGGGCTGTCCATCATCACGCGCACGCTGGACGACAGCGCGGCGGCTGGCAGCCCCTGGGCCGGGCTGTCACGCCAACGCTCGACCTACCGGATGTGTCAGGCGCTCCTGGAAGCGCCCTCCATCACCGAGCTTGCCCTGCTGCGCCCGCAACTCGTCCATCTCATTAACACTGACGAGCAGCGCTGGCCTTTCCTGGAAAGCCTGCTGCCGGTAATGACCAACATGCGCGATAGCGAGCGCGTGGATTCCGTGGAAGACCGGCTGGTTTACCTGAACCAGGCGGTGGTGCGTCTGCGCCAGGTACAGGATCAACTGGCCGAGTCGGAGCCGAGCATTGAGCGTACGTTGGTGCGCGCCATCGGCCGGCGCTGGAGTGGGTTGTTGTCGGCCGAGATCGAGGAGCAGCGCGGGCGCGCCGAGCTAGAGATGTCGCTCAAGACCAAGCGCCTGGCGCCTAACGGCCAAACACACGTGGCTCTGGAAATTCGCAACACCGGTCGCGCCGCGGCCGAGAATGTTGTGGCCACGCTGGATGAAAACCCGGCCTACCGGGTGCATAGCGCTCCGCAGGTCATCCCGTTCCTGCCGTCCGGTCGCTCGCGCGAAGTCCGCTTCCTGATCGAACCGCAGGCCGAGGCGCGCTTCCGCGTGGGCCTGTCGCTGACCTACGACGACCGCAACCGGCGGGAGAAGACGGCCGCCTTTGGCGATATGGTCTACCTGCTGCCACCCGTGCGTGAATACACACCCATCGCCAACCCCTATCTGCCGGGCACGCCGTTGCGCAAGGATAATCCTCTGTTTGTTGGCCGGGAGGAGTTGTTCAACTTCATTGCCGAGCACAATAGCGCCCCGATTGTCACCAATGGCGCGCCAGCCTTGCGAAACGCGCCGGAGCAGGGAAGCGGGGGCAACGGGGAGCCAGGGGAAAAGCTGAACGGACGAGGGCCTGGTGATGGCATGCAGACGCAGCGCAACGTGCTGATGCTGGTCGGCCAGCGGCGCACGGGCAAGACGTCGATCTTGCTGCGACTGGAAGAGTATCTGCCGGCGCAAATCTTACCGGTCTACATCGATTGCCAATCGCTCGGCGTCTCGCCCGGCATGCCCTCACTCCTTCAGGAGTTCGCCTGGCACATCGCCGACACGCTTGGCGCGCGCGACCTGGTCTGCCCCGTGCCGGAGTTCGCCGCCTGGCAGGCCGACCCTACCCGAGTCTTCCAGCGTGAGTTTTTACCGGCCGTGCGCGCCTTGATGCCGGCTGGCTCGACGTTGCTCCTGGTGTTCGATGAATTTGAGGCGTTCGAGTCGATGGTGGCCGACGGCATCCTGCCGCGTACTTTCTTCCCGTACATGCGCCATCTGATGCAGCACAGCCCGGGGCTGGGATTCCTCTTCGTCGGCACGCGCCGGCTGGAAGAGATGAGCGCCGACTATTGGTCGGTGCTATTCAACATCGCTCTCTACCGCAAGATCGATTTCCTGAGCGAGGCCGCCGCCATTCGCCTGATCGGTGAGCCGGTCGCGCCGCACATCATCTACGATGACCTGGCCATCGACAAAATCCTGCGGGTCACCGCCGGTCACCCCTACTTCCTGCAATTGGTGTGCTATACCCTGGTCAAACAGGCCAACCAGCAGAAGACGGGCTACGTCACCATCTCCGATGTCAACGTGGCGCTGGATGAGATGTTGCGGCTGGGCGAGGTACACTTCGCCTACCTGTGGCAGCGCTCCTCCCACAGCGAGCGGGCCGTGCTGGCCGCCGCGGCGCACCTGATGGATCGCAACGAACCCCTCCACCCGGAGGCGTTCATCGACTACCTGCGCTCATACAGCATCGAACTCGACCCCACTGAGGCCACCAACGCGCTGAATCTGCTCGTCGCGCGTGACATCATGCGCGAAGTGACCGAAGAGGGTAAAGCGCTCTATGAGTTGCGGATCGGCCTCGTCGGCCTGTGGGTCGCCCAGAACAAGAGTCTGAGCAAGCTGCTGGCCCACCCGGAGTAGGGGCTAGGGGTAGGGACTAGGGACTAGCGAAGTTTGCTCTTCGCTAGTCCCTAGCCCCTAGTCCCTGATTTCTTTAGGCCGCCAGATGCCGGTGAGTTCGTAGTGGCCGGTCAACTTCAGCTCGCGCCAGGCGGCGATGGGCAGGCGGACGCAGGCCAGGGTCGCAGTAGACATGCGTTCCTCTATGCTACTCAACTCGGCCACCAACTCTTCGATGTCCGGATTGTGGCCGACCAGCATCAGGCGTTGCACCGCGTCATCCGTGGTTCGCGCCACGTCCACGTAAGTTTCCGGATCGGCCAAATAGAGGTCGCGGGTGTAGCGTATCTCGCCCGGATAGCCGGCCGCCTCCGCCACCAATTGCGCCGTCGTCGCCGCCCGTGTCGCCGACGAGGCGACGATCTGATCGGGCACGAGGTCGAGCGTCCTCAGCAGCCGGCCCATGCGCGGCGCGTCCCGGCGCCCGCGTTCGTTGAGCGGCCGATCATGGTCAGCCAGGGCATCGTTGCCCCAACTCGACTTGGCGTGGCGCAGAAGGAGTAGGAGCTTCATTCGTCAAGAGGCAGTCGGTGAGCAGTAAGCAGTGTCAGTATATTATGGTCTTCCACTGCTTACTGTTTACCGTTTACTGATCACTGACCACCCTCAAAGCTCGTCCGCCGAATTAATAATCTTCCCCACCAACCCGTAATCCAGCGCTTGCTGGGCCGACATCCAGAAGTTGCGGTCGGTGTCTTCTTCCACCTTCTCGATGGGTTGCCCGGTCTGGGCGGCGAAGATCTCGTTGAGGCGGCGGCGCATCTTGATGATCTCCTGCGCCTCAATGGCGATGTCAGTCGCCTGGCCGCTCGCGCCGCCGGCCGGCTGGTGCAGCAGGAAGCGCGTGTTGGGCAAGCTATAGCGGTTCTCACGCTCGGCCGCGGCGTAGATGAGCGCCCCGGCGCTGGCTACCCAGCCCGTGCCGATCACCTTCACCGGCGACTGGACGAAGCGGATCATGTCGAAGATCGTGTCGCCGGACTCCACGTGACCGCCAGGGGAGTTGATGAAGATGCGGATCTCGTCCTGCGACTCGGCGTCCAGGATAAGCAGGCGCTTGGTGATGTCCATCGCCACCACCATGTTGATCTCGCCATAGACCAGGATGGTGCGATTCTTCAACAGCCGGTCGTCCACCGATCCGGCCCCGTCGTGCTTCTCCTTGGGCTTCCCGTCCTCGTCGGGTTCCTCGCCCGGCTCGACCGGTTCGATCTCCGGCGGGAACTCCTCTTCATCGTCGTCATCGTCATCCAGCATGGGGTAGTCCCACGGGTGTCTCGTCATGTGTGTCTCTCCTACCATAGGGACTAGGTTCTAGGGGCTAGGGTAAGAACGCTCTTACCCTAGCCCCTAGAACCTAGAACCTAGTCCCTAATCATTAACGTCGCAAATTCGAAAACGCCTTCATCCCCGGATACACCGCGGCATCGCCCAGGTCTTCCTCGATGCGCAGCAGTTGGTTGTACTTCGCCACGCGGTCGCTGCGGGCCGGCGCGCCGGTCTTGATCTGCCCGGCGTTGAGGGCCACGACGAGGTCGGCCACGGTCGCGTCTTCCGTCTCGCCGCTGCGGTGGGAGACGACGGCCGTCCAGCCGTTGAGCTGCACCAGCTTGACCGAATCAATGGCCTCGGTTAGCGTGCCGATCTGGTTGACCTTGCACAGCAGGCTGTTAGCCGCCTTGCGGTCCAGCGCGGTTTGGATGCGCTTGACGTTCGTCACCAGCAGGTCATCGCCCACGATCTGGAGCCGGTCGCCCAGCCGCTCCACCATGAGCGCCCAGTTGTCCCAGTCATCCTCGTGCAAGCCGTCCTCGATGGAGATGATCGGGTACTTATCGACCCAGGACTCCCAGAAGTCGACCATCTCGCGGCCGGTCAGCGTCTTGCCCTCGACCTTCAGGTGGTACTTGCCGTCCTCGTAGAACTCCGACGCGGCGGGGTCCATGGCCAGCATGATCTGCTCGCCGGGGGTGTAGCCCGCCTCGCGGATGGCTTCCAGGATCAGGTCGAGCGCCTCACTATTGGCCGACACGCGCGGCGCGAAGCCGCCCTCGTCACCTACCGTCGTGCCATAGCCCTTCTTGCTGAGCACCTTCTTCAGGCTGTGGTAGATCTCGACGCCCCAACGCAACCCCTCGCGGTAGGTGGGTGCGCCAATGGGCATGACCATGAACTCCTGCATGTCGGTCGCGCCGGCGGCGTGCTTGCCGCCATTCATGATGTTCATCATCGGCACGGGCAGCGTCCGCCCCGTCACGCCGCCCAGATAGCGGTAGAGCGGCAACTCCTGGCTGGCCGCCGCGGCGTGGGCCACGGCCAGCGACACGCCCAGCAACGCATTGGCGCCCAAGCGGCTCTTGTTCTCCGTCCCGTCCAGTTCGATCATGGCGTGGTCGATGCCGATCTGATCGGTGGCGGCCCAACCGACGATGGCCTCGGCGATCTCTTCGTTGACCGCGTCCACCGCCTGCAAGACGCCCTTGCCGCCATACCGCTTCTTGTCGCCGTCCCGCTTCTCCCACGCCTCATGCACGCCGGTGGACGCGCCGGAGGGAACCATGGCGCGCCCAGATGCGCCGTCGTATAGCGTCACTTCCACTTCAACCGTCGGGTTGCCGCGCGAATCGAGAACCTCGCGCGCATGTACGGACTCGATGTAATCCATGATCTACTCCTTGTGCAGAAAGAAAGCCACAGGTCACAGGCTGTCTAGGTAGCCCCATGACCGGCTTACCGGGATGAACTGTAGCCTCTCCAGATGGGTTTGTAAACACGCTCAAAAGCGCTTGCGGCGATCCAGACTATACTGAATGTGACTGCTTCCCGCAAGCATCGGCAGGTCTGATCAGCCGGGAATAAGGGCTGGATGTGCCCCGCTTGCGCCGCCAGAGACGCGGCGTTATAACTGCGCCGCTATGACAAGAGACGCGCGCCGTGGGGGCAGCGCCGAGTTGTTCGGGCTGTGGCAGGACGTGCTCGGCGATCTTCAGGATGTCTTCGACGTCCACTTTGTCTGCGCCACCTTCTCCTATCACGTGGCGCGACACGCCGGCGCGGGCGCGCTGGTGGCCGTGTGTGACGTGGAGGCCAAGTGCTACGACATCTGGATCACGGACCCCACCGGCCGCACGACGCAGCAGCGCTGGGCGCACGAAGAGGCAGGGTTGGAAGCCCTGTTGGCCCGCACGGAGCCGGCCCATCTGGATAAGTTTGAGCAGCCGGCGGCCGAGGTGCTCGGTGGCCGGTTGTGGCTGTTGGCGCGCGATAGCCTGTTGATCGCCCCCCTGCCCGGCGGTGAACGCCCCTACAACGCCTCGCCGCCGACCTTGCTGGCGCTGCTCGACCCGCCTCCGGATGGCCGCTTCGACGGGCGCACACTCCACGAGGTGACCCGTCTCATGTGCGTCTTCCTGGATCGCGCCGCGCTGCGCCAGGACTCCGATCGGCGCGCGCTGGAGTTCGCTGTCATCAGCGACATCAGCCGCGCCCTCAGTTCGACGCTCAACATCCAGCAGATCTATGAGTTGCTCACCGGCCCCATCCGGCAGACGTTGAACGTGGAGACGCTCTCCATCGGTCTTATCGAGCCGGTGACGGGCGACATCGTCTTTGTGGAGAAGCTCTTCGGGCCGATGTTCGAACGTCTGCCGCCCGTCCGGCTGAAGCGAGGCCAGGGCATCGCCGGCTGGGTGGCCGAACACAAAGAGCCGGTCATCATCACCGACGCCTATGCCGACCGCCGTTTCTTCTCCGGCGTAGACCGGCGTTCCGGCTTCCGCACTCACTCGATGATCTGTATCCCGCTCCAGGTGGACGAACGCACCATCGGCGTCTTGCAGGCGATTAACCGCCAATTCGGCAAGTTCAGCGAGCACGACCTGCAACTCATGCAAGCGCTCTGCGGGCCGCTGGCGGCGGCCATCGAGAATGCCAACCTGCACGCCGACGTACTGGCCGAGAAACGACGGGTGGAAACGCTCTTCGCCAGCATGTCGGAAGGGTTGATCACCGTCAACCGCGACGGCATCATCACCCGCGCCAATAGCGCCTTCGCCTCCCTGGTTTACAGCGAGGTGGACAGGCTCATCGGCAGCCCACTCCAGGAGTACATGCGCCTGAAGAAGGGGGATATTGACGATCTGATCGGTCGCATCCTCTTCGGGCCGGATGCCAACGTCCAGTTGGCGACGGACGTATTGCGCGACGACGGGCGCGCACTGCCGGTGCTGATCAGCGGCGCGTCGGTACACGAGGAGTTGGGCGACGCAGCCGAGGCGATTCTTGTCTTCAGCGACCTGACCCAGATCCGCGAAGTGGAGCGCATGCGCGACGACCTGTTCCAGGGCATCATCCACGAGTTGCGCACGCCGCTGGCGACAATCCTGATGTACTCCCGCCTCCT
>NZ_JAYRVJ010000076.1:0-2112 GCF_041918635.1 Promineifilum sp. (SeqCode) | reverse complement strand
TGGATGATCGTCGCGTCGCGCCCGGTCTCGCCCTTCAGCGTCAGCGACTTGTTGACGTTGGGGCTTTCGGGATACGTGCCCGCCTTCACCAGGACGGTATCCCCCGCCTGGGCGTGGCCGATCTCCGACTGGATGCCCGCGGCGATGACCCGCACGCCGTTGAAGACGTAGGGGTCGGGCGTGGTGTAGCTCCAGGCCCGCACGTCGTTGGGCGGGTTCACGCCGGCCACGACCGCCTTGTTGTAGGTGTTGTTGTTCCAGTACGACGCCCAGTCGAACTCCGAGTCGTCCATCACACCGCGCACGCGGATGTGCTGGCCGCCGGCGGCGTTGTTGGTGAAGGTGTTGCCGGTGATGACCGCGCCGCCGACCGGGTAGGTGTACCACGGCACGGTCGTGTCGTTGCCGTTGAAGCTGATGCTGGCCCAGGTCTGACCGGCGTTCATCGTGAACACGTTGTTCGTGATCTTCCGGCCGCTGACCGGCCCGCTGGCCCCCGCGCCGCTGCTGACCGCGACCTGGCTGCCCGGCCCGAAGACGTTGTGCGTCACGGTGTAGCTCTCGATGTGGGCCACGCCCGTGCCGGTGTCATAGCGCCAGTCGCCGAAGTACGGGTACGCCCCGTCAATGCCGTCGCCGGTCATCAGGCAGTCCTTCAGGGTGAAGCCGTCGCCGATGATCTCGATCGTCTTGTTCTCGCCGGGGATGTTCGGCCCGATCTCCAGGCCGGCGATGGTCACGTCATCCCCCTCGACGAAGATGCCGCTCGTGCCGAAGTTGTTCGTGGCGTTGGTCGTGATGTCGGCCTCGGTCGCGTTGGGGTCGGTGATGGCGACGTCGGCGGCCGTCACGCCCTGCAGCGTCACGCCGTTCTTGGCGATGAACAGACCGAACTGGTGCGGGCCGTTCACGCCCAGCACCCAGCGGTTGACCGCCGTCTCGTTGTAGCTGCCGGGCAACACGCGCACCACGCCGCCGGGCTGCACCGTGTCAATCGCCTTCTGGATCGTCTTGAAGGCGTCGGCCGGGCTGGTGCCGCCGTTGGCGTCGCTGCCCGTATCGTCGGCGTAGCAGACCGTCGTGCACAGCGGGTTCGGCTCGAAGTTGGCTGAGACCACGTCCGCGCCGAACTCAACAACAACGTTGTCAACGAAGCCCTGGAACTGCTTCCCAGCTCCCCACCCTGACCCAATACCAGTGTTCACACCATAAATAAGTGTGGTGGCGTCAAGATCGGGTACAGTCGGATCGCCAGGTTGGCCTTGCGGGTTGCCGTTAAGCCAGTCGCTCAGCGTGACGCCGTAATTCTGAACCACGCCACTGCCGCCAGGCCCGGAACTCTTGAACATCCAGAAGTACTGCGTGGTCATGTCCACCGCAATCCACTGGTCAGCCGGCACGCCACCCGGGGCAGGATATCCATTGTAGATCGCTTCCCAGATGAGATAGCCGGTATAGTCTTCTGCACCAACGGTCCCGAGTGGAGGCATGTCATGATAGAAAGGCAGCCTGAACACCGGCACGAAGTGCGATGCGGTAGTGCTGGAACTGTCGCGGTAGAACTCGTAGGATACCTTGGACAGATTTCCCAGCGTCCGAGTGGCTACCGCAGGTGAGTTCCAAAGCTTCTGGAAGTCGACCTTGTCCTGGCTTGGCGAGCCGGGCGTCACGGCATTCGACACGAACTCTAAAGAGCCCAGACCGCCGCGCGGTTCAGTGGTGCTGATCGTTGCGTTGGCATCCGTGCGCTTGTTGGCAATAGCCCAGCCATCGGGATTGGCCGGGGTGACCACGGTGTTGGCCGCCGCCACAATGGACGGCAGGGCCAGCGCCAGCAGCAGCGCCATCAGGATGACGATGCGGCTGGTAGTGGAAAATCGGGTATTCATGGTATGTCTCACCTTTCCTGTAAACTGGTCATGTGAATGAAACCATCCGCCGCCCTCCCCTCTGGCAAGGCGCGCGGCCGGCTTTGGTAACGGGCAATGCGTCGCCACCCGGCCGTTGCGGGGCCGGTTGGGCGCGCATCAATTGTGGACCTGTGGAAATAGCTAATGGCCCCCGACGCTCCCTTGCGGGTAGGCCGTTGGCCTCGACACGACGGCGACTGGA
>NZ_JAYRVJ010000075.1:0-13261 GCF_041918635.1 Promineifilum sp. (SeqCode) | reverse complement strand
TCGCGCGCGAACACGCACCGCCAGAGGCTCCGCTCCCTAATCGCCACCTAAACACCACTAGCCCCCTCCCAATTCCCCGCTACAATTCGGTCGTTGGCCAATGGCCGACCCGATGAGGTAACCGTTTGCCCAAGCTAATGAAAAGATCACCGACGGCTGCTCCAAAGCCCGCCGATTCCCCTCTGGAAAAATCTGCCCAATCTGCGAAATCTGCGGATGATTTCTCTTTCAGACCCGTCGCGCTGTTCGTCCTCCTCCTCATTCTGCTGATGGCCGGCTGCTCCCGCGCGGGCGAGGGGGACGCGACGGCCACGCCGACGGACGCCCCCACCGCCGCCGTCACCCGCACGCCGCGGCCCACCCCGACCATTACCCCGGAGCCAACGCCGCCATCGCCCACCGTCACGGTCGGCAACCAGACGCTCGACGAGAGCGGCGTGCTGACGATGGAGCAGGTGACGCTGCCCGCCCCCGGCTGGCTGGTAATCTACAACACGGTGGATGGCGCGCCGGACGACGTCATCGGTCAGACACCGTTGACCGCGGGCGTCCACGAGGCGGTCGAGGTGACAGTGGACACGCGCGCGGCGACCGAGACGCTGTTTGCCGGGCTACACCTGGATGTGGGGGCCGAAGGGGTCTTCGAGTTCCCCGGCGAGGACGAGCCATACCCCAACGAGCCGGAGGCGGAGTTCACTGTGGAGTTGGCGCTGCCGCAGCCGGTAGTGGAGGTGGTCGATCAGGAGGTGGGTCAGGATGGCATGATCACCCTGCCCCGCGTCGAACTGCTGGAGCCGGGCTGGGTGCTCATCCACGCCGAGGAAGACGGCCAGATCGGGCCGATTGTTGGCCAACTGTTTCTGGAAGCGGGAACCTACTCGAGCGTCACGATGACCATTGACTGGCGCAAGGCCACGCCGACGCTCTACGCCGTGCTGCATGAGGACGGCGGTGAGGAACGCCGCCTCGACCCGGCTACTGACCTGCCGCTGCTGCAAAACGGCCGGCCCGTCGTCGCCAGCTTCAAGGCCATTTTTCCGCCCGACATCCTCGTCTATGACCAGCCGATCATCGATGGCGCGGTCACCATCGAGCGTGTGATCAGCAACGGGCCGGGCTGGATAGCTGTCTGGGCCGATCAGGAGGGGCAGCCAAGCTTCATCATCGGCTCCGCGCCGCTGGTCGATGGGCTAAATGAGCGGGTGACCGTGGAGTTGCTCGACTCGGCCATCACCACACAACTCTACGCCTGGCTGCACAGCGACACGGAGCCGGGCGACGACTTTAACTACCCCGGGGCCGACCCGGTCGTGCGCGACGGTGGGCGGATGCCGCGCGCCACCCCCTTCCGCACCGATCAGGTCGCGCAGGCCATCGTCCGCGACCAACCGTTGGCGGACGACAACAGCCTGAGCGTAGCGGTGGTGGTCAGCGCCGCCAATACCTGGGTAGCTGTCCACGCCAGCGCCGACGGTCAGCCGGGTGACGTGCTGGGGCGGACGCTCGTGCCGCCGGGCATCAGTCGGGACGTGGTCGTGACCCTGGATCCCGCGCCGGCCGCCGGGCCGGTGTATCTGGTGCTCTATGAGGACTTGGGCGTGCCGGAGTCATTCGAAGCCCCTGGCGCCGACCCGGTGCTGGCCAACGACGACAACCGGCCGATCCGTATCCCCTTCACGGTCGAGCCAGCCGCGGGCGAGTAGAAGAGGAAGCCATCCGCAGATTTCGCAGATTGGGCAGATTTCCAGAGAGATGTAGACCAGTTCTGGGTTATTCACCGTTAGCCCATATGCCCTTCTGAGCCAATTTCACGCGGCCTTTATCGCCGCGCCCCCAACATTTCACGTACATTTCATGTTCTCTTGCGCCCGGCTGTGGCACTATTTCAATGACCTGACAGCCGTCTTTCCTCGTTCTTTGGCGGCGGTTCTTTAGGTGTGTCGAACGAATTCAGCAAGAGCCAGCGTGGCGGCCACCCGGCCCGCCTGCCGTCCTCGCGCCTGTGAAACTATAGTGTGATATCCCGGATGCCCAAGGAGTTCTCCCGATGGCTCTCAGTTCCAGCAATACACAAACACGCGAACTGACTGAACTGCGCAATCATCTCAAGTGGCTCGATGAGGAGCGGCGCAAGTCCGGCCGCAAAGTGACCGAGTTGGAGCAGCGCCTGTCGCAGCAGGGCCGTGAGCTTGTCGAGCGCGACCAGAAGATACAGGAACTGGAGTGGCACGTCGCCAGCTTCGCCGAACGCTTTGAGCGGCTGCCGGAGCGCGACCCCAACGCCGCCGGCCAGGAACAGCGCCTGCAAGACCTGGAGTGGCAGCTGTCGAACCTGAGCGGCCAATTGGCTCGCCAGCCGAACCTCGAAGAGGAGCGGGCGCGCCTGAAGGACGAGATCGCCCAGGCGCTGGCCGCGGCGCAGGCGCGCCTCCAGGCCGAGCAAGCGCAGGTAGAAAGCCGCTTGCAATCGGAGGTTGCCGATCTGCGCGAGGCCGAATCTCGTCTGGCGACACAACTGGTAGCCTTGCAAAAGTCCATCCCATCGACCCAGAGCTTCGAGAATAGCCTGCTGCCGCTGGCGTCGCGCCAGGAGCAACAGGCCGAGGCCTTGAGCCAGATCGAGAGCCGGCTGGCGGCCGAGGCCGGCGGTCTGCGCGAGGCCAACAACCGTCTGGCGGCGCAGTTCGAGTGGTTGCGGGAGGCGCTGCCGGGGCCGCAAAACATCGAGGATAACCTGTTGCCGCTGGTCTCGCGCCAGGAGGAGCAGGCTGAGGCGCTGACTCAGGTGAATGGGCAGATCGCCATGCTGAGTGAGAGCGTGGGCCAACTGTCGGAGCAACTGCGCGATCGCACCGTTACCCTGGCCGCGGAGTCGCAGACCAACTTCGCCTCGCTGGCCGCGCGCTTCCAGGAGCACGTTGGTACGCTGGCCGAGGAGTATCGGACGGCAACCGACGCGCTGGCCGAACAGTATGAGGCCCGCATGGCCCTGATGTCGGCCGAGTGGCAGGAAAGCTTCGACGCGCTGGCCGGCCGCACGCCCGAGGTTCCACCCGAGTTCCTGCGCTTTGAGGAGCGTCTGGGCGAACTGTCGGAGCGTTTGAACCCCCTGACCGATCGGCAAGCAGAGTTGGCTAACATTCTCGGCCAGGTGGACGACCGGACGATGGCCGCACTGGAACGGCTGCCGCAAGTGGATGCGCAACTGGCGACCTATGAGCAGCAGAGCGAGGCGCTCAGGGCGCAGATGGCCCAGTTAGAGGAGAGCATCGCCAAGGTCGGCAACATCCGCGAGGTGATGCCACTGTTCACCCGGTTGGAGAATGAGCTTGAATTTCGCCAGTCCGAAGACGTGCGTCTGGCCAACCTCATCAGCGCTCAGGAGGGCCGCTTCGTGCCGCTCAACAACACGCTGACGGAGCTGCACGATGGCAACGTGACCCTGCTCAGCCGCCTGTCGGACGCGGAGCGGACGGTCGAGGAGTTGCGCCGCGCCGGCCAGGAGTTCAACGATCACTGGAAGCCGGTGCTGACGGAGATTGGCCGCCGCGTGGGGCCGCTTGGCGAACGTCTGACCGTGCTGAACAACAACATCCTGAAGGCGGAGGCCAGCCTCCAGACGTTGGCCACCGACCAGACGGAGATGCGCGACATGCTGACCAACCTGGCCGCCGACCAGCAGCGCGGCCAGATTGAGACCGGCCGGCAGATCGAGGCGTGGCAGACGACCATCGACGAGCACAAGGACACCATCGAGCGCTTCACGCAGCAGTGGATCACGCTCAGCAACCAATACAAAGAGGCGCGCATGGCTGTCCAGAACTTCGCCCACTGGCAAAAGCAACTGGAGCAGCAGAAGCGCGAGGCGGCCGAGCTGCTGCGCGTGGAGTCCAATCGCATGCAGGGACGCTGGGAAGGCTTCCTGGTCGAAGTGCAGGAGAAGCTGAAGAACTTCGAGTTGGAATTGGGTCAGAAGTGGCAGACATTCGAGTTGGAGAACGAGCAAAAGTGGGTCTCGGCCCGCCGCAGCGAGCAGTTGTGGCGCGAGGAACTGGGGGCCGTGGATGAGCTGATCCAGAAGTTGCAGCAGGACAATCGCAACCTCATCTGGCGCGTCCAGGCGGCGCAGGCGGACGCGATCAAGAAGTGGCCGCGCCTGCTGATGGAAGAGGTGGAGAAGGCGGTCGAACTGAACCCGAGCCGGCGGCTGGCGACGGCCGGCGGCGCGGCCCGGGCCGACATGAGCGTGGTCGACGCCATCGAACAGGGGTTGATCAAGATCGACTATAGCGAGGATACTGCCATCGACCTTTGAGCGATAGGCCATCTTCCGGGAGACAATGAAGTAACATGTCGAATCAGCAAAAGGGCCCAAATATCCAGGTCGTCGTAATCGTTCTGATCGTCCTCGCTGTCTTCTTCGGCTGGCTGGGCTACCAACCGGGGACGCTGCTCAACGAGTATGCCCGCGGGCTGGGGCTGACCCTGCTGGGCGTTGCGCTGGTGGTGTTCATCAACGACCGGCAGATGCGGCAGCGCGAGAGCCGTCTGACCGCCTACCTGGAAGCTCAGCGCCAGGCGCAGGAAGAGGCGCAGCTGGTGCGCGAGAGCCAGTTGCAGAAGACGCAGTTGGTGCGCGAGGTAGCCAGTGGCGATCCCGGGCTGGCCGCGCGGGCCATCAAGGAGCTTGACGCGCAGGGGTGGCTGACCGACGGCACGCTGTCGAACAGCCACCTGGCCGGGGCCAACCTGCAAGGGGCGGGCCTGGGCTGGGTCAATCTGTCCGGCGCTTTTATGAGCCGCGTCAATTTGCAGGACGCCGACCTGGCCTACGCCAACTTCAGCGCCGCCAATCTGGGCGACGCGCTGTTGGGTCGCGCCAAGCTGGACCTGGCTAACCTGACCGAGACCGATCTGCGCGGCGCGGACATGAGCCTGTGCTCGCTGAACGAGGCCGACCTGACCGGCGCGACGCTGGATGGGGCGATACTCAGCGGCGCGTCGCTGGTCGAGGCCAACTTGAATAAGGCCGCCGCCGAGCGCGTGGCGCTGAATGGGGCCAACCTGGAGCGGGCCAACCTGGTCGAGGGCAACTTCAGCTACGCCAATCTGGAGCGGGCCAACCTGAATGGCGCGAACCTGGGCTGGGCCAACCTGAGCAAGGTCAATCTGGAGAAGGCCAATCTGGCCGAGGCCAATCTGAGCGGAGCGAATCTGGACGACGCCCGTCTGCACGGGGCCAACCTGACCGGGGCGTTCCTGTTCGGCGCGCGCGTCTCGTTGAAGGCGCTCTCGACGGCCAAGGCGCTGACCAATTGCACCATGCCCGACGGGACGAAGTATGAGGATTGGGTGCGCCGCCAGTCGGGCGAGTACGTGCCGCCCACGACGACCAACGGCGGCCCGACACCCTACGCCACTTCGCCGAGTTACAGCGTAGCCGATTCCCCGCTGGATTACACGCCGATGCCGGAAGAGGTTTAGACCTCGGAAGCGGCGAGACGCCGGAGCGCCAGCGCGATCTCCGGCGGTGTTTTGTGTCGGGCGAGTGGGTTCAACCAGAGAACCGGCTCGCCCGATTGGCGTACGATGACTCCACTCAGCCGGCCGTACTGTTTCAGGAAGTCGGCGGCGCTCTCGAAGCCGCGCCGCGTGAAGAACAGTTCGGTCTTGTGCTCGGCCAGTTGGCGCAGCGTTGCCGCCGCCTGAGCCACATCCGCTTCGACCACCCCTTGTTCAGCGATCAGCCACAGCAGGTTGACGATACTCGGCGGCATCTGCCCCACCTTGTCGCCCAACACCGCCACTAACTTGGCAAGGCGCGCCGCGGCGTCGCCCGCTTCCAATTCGACGCCGCGCATGCGCCGGACTTCGACGTTGAAGGGGGTGTGGGTCTTGAAGGTAACAGTGAAATCGGGGCCACGCTGTTTGGAAGCGGCGTACTTTTCGTACTCCACCACGAATCGCTCGTCGCGCAGCAGCAGGGCAGCCGTCTCCAGTTCGGCGCGCAAGTCCTTCTGGCCCGCTTCGTCCCGCGCGTTTCTCAGCTTGGCGCGAATCTTGCCGCGATAGAAGTGGGCGAAGGTCTGGAAGCGGCGCGAACCGCGCAACCACCTTTCCAATTCGGGGTAGAGGGCAGGCTGCTGGTCGCCAAAGAAGTAGTCGAGCAGGTCGTCAGGGGCGGCCATATGGCGAAGTCCGGCCGGCGTGGCCCCCAGAAAAGCCAAAGGCCCTGTGTTTCCACAGGGCCTTTGTTTTGCACCGTAGCACTACTAGCTCTCACGAGGAGGCAGTGCTACGGTGCAGGTTAACTGATAACTACTCATAGACACCACCTCCTTAAGGTTAAGATAGCGGCGCAGCGTGGGCTGCTTGAATAATGCGGCGATTATGGCATACGAATTGACGTATGTCAATAGGCATTCATCCGGCGCTACAAATCACGGCCGGCCAACTCCGCCAGCGCCGCGAACAGCCGGTCGATCTCCTCAGTCGTGTTGTAGTGGACGAAGCCGATGCGCACCAGTCCCTCTGGCTCCTGGCCCAGCCGCTCCATCGCCGCCAGCGCGTAGTAATTGCCGTGCCAGACGAAGAAGCCGCGCTCGCCCAGATAGGTCGCCACCGCTTCCGGCGTGCGGCCGGCCAGGCTGACGGCGAAGGTCGGCGTGCGCCCGGCCAGGTTCTCCACGTCGGTGATGCCGTAGACGCGCAGGCCGGGGATGCGCGTAGCCCCGCGCAGGAAGTGCTCGCTCAACGTCGCCTCATAGGCCCTGATCGCCTCCATGCCCCGCACCAGGCGCTCGCGCCGGCTGCCGGCCGGCCCGCCCACGCTCGCCAGATACTCGACCGCCTCCGCCACGCCGCACAGGCTCTCGAAGCTCTGCGTGCCCGTCTCCCACTTGCCGGGCGGCTCGTCGGACGCCGGTCGCACCTTGTAGGCGGTCAGGCTGTCCAGCAACTCGTATTTGCCGTAGGCGACGCCGGTGTGGGGGCCGAAAAACTTGTAGACGGAGCAGGCGAGAAAGTCGCAATCGAGCGTCTGCACGTCGATGACGCCGTGGGGGGCGTAATGGACGGCATCGACATAGACCAGCGCCCCGGTGGCGTGGGCCAACTCAACTACGCGCCGCACGTCGCTGATCGTGCCGACGGCGTTGGAAGCGTAGTTGACGGCCACCAGCCGCGTGCGCGGGGTGAGCAGCGCCGGCAGCGTGTCCAGGGCCAGCGTGCAATCCTCCGGGCGAAAGTCGAGCCAGCGCACCGTCGCGCCGCGATCCTCGGCGGCCAGCAACCACGGGGCGATGTTGGCGTCATGGTCGATGCGGGTGACGATGATCTCATCGCCCGGCTGCCATGTCCGGCTGATGGCCCGGCTGAGGCTGAAGGTCAGGCTGGTCATGTTCTGGCCGAAGATGATCTCCTCCGGCCGGCGGGCGTTGAGCAGGTCGCGCATGGCAGCGCGGGCGGCGTCGCTGGCGGCGTCCGTCTCGCGGCTAGTCAGGAAGGGGCCGCCGTGGTTGCTGCTGCCACGCCGCAGATAGCCGCTCAGGGCGTCGATGACGCGCTCCGGCGACTGCGTGCCGCCCGGGCCGTCGAAGAAGACGGCTGGCTGGCCGTCAACCGTGCGCCTGAGGGCGGGAAATTGGGCGCGTAGGTCGTGGGGGTCAAGGGGTAGGCTCATGTGCTTCTCCTGTGCGGTGGAATGAGCCGGATTATACCGCTTGACGCCCTCTCGGGGCTAAGCTACAATGCCACTATAACGCATTGCGTTATATCGCGGCTGGCCCGGCGAGGGGGCCGCGCGTCATTCCAGCCGTCCGGCTCCGTATCTGGGCGGTTGGCGCTGTCCCATCTGCACCACGCCTGGAAAAAGGAGAACGCAAGCATGAGCGCCAATGGCAAAAACTCGATCAGCTTCATTCTGAGCGAAGAGCATCAGATGATTCAGAAGTTGGCCCGCGACTTCGCCCGCAACGAGATCGCCCCCAAGGCCGAGCATTACGACAAGACCCACGAGTATCCCTGGCCCATCATCCGCAAGGCGCAGGAGTTAGGGCTGACTTCCATGGCCGTCCCCGAGGAGTATGGCGGTCTGGGCCTCAGCCTGTTCGAGGAGTGCCTGGTGCAGGAGGAGTTGACCTGGGGCTGCTCCGGCATCACCACGGCCATTGGCGTCAACAACCTGGGCATCCTGCCCCTGATGATCGCCGGCAGCGAGGAGCAGAAGCACGAGTACGGCGGCCGGCTGGCCGGCGGGGAGCTGTGCGGCTACTGCGTCACCGAGCCGGAGGCGGGTTCCGACGTGGCCGGCATCAAGACGACGGCCGTGAGCGACGGCGATGGTTACATCCTCAACGGCGGCAAGACGTTCATCACCGGCGCGACCAACGCTAACTTCTACACCGTTCTGGCCTATACCAACCCCCAGGTGCGCGACGACCGCCGCCAGCGCTACACCGGCATGAGCTTCTTTGTCGTTGAGCGCGACTGGGAAGGGGTCAGTGTCGGCAAGCCATTCGAGAAGATGGGGCAGCATGCGTCGGACACGGCCGAGGTCGTCTTCGACAACGTGCGCGTGCCGGCCTCGCACCGGCTGGGTGCAGAGGGCACGGGCTTCGCCACCTCGATGAAGGTCTTCGACAAGAGCCGGCCGACAGTGGCCGCGGGCGCGGTCGGCGTGGCCCAGCGGGCGGTGGACGAGGCCATCAAGTACGCCCGCGAGCGCATGACGATGGGCCAGCCCATCTGGCAGCACCAGGCCATCGGCCACATGATCGCCGACATGGCGATGCAGGTCGAGGCGGCGCGGATGCTGGTCTGGCGGGCGGCCTGGGACTACGACCGCGGCGAGCGCAACACCGTCCATGCCGCGATGGCCAAGGCTTACGCCGCCGACATGGCGATGAAGGTGACGACCGACGCCGTCCAGGTCTTCGGCGGCTACGGCTACATGTCCGAGTACCCGGTGGAGAAGCTGATGCGTGACATCAAGATCTACCAGATCTACGAGGGCACCAGCCAGATTCAGCGCAACATCATCGTCCGCGAGTTGTTCCGCGGGCGTTAGGCGAGACGTGTTTTGGCTCGGCCCTTTCCCCTTGTGGGAGGCCGGAGCTGTCTTTTCCATCAGCGCGCCCCCGGCCGGCAACGGCCGGGGGCTTTTACTTTCCCCTTCGGCAACTTGTCGGTTAACCCCGCTCAACATTCGGCCCTGCGGCGGTTAATTTCTGATTGATCGCTGCCCATTGATTTGCCCCCCGGTTGCCCGCATAATGCATCGCGTGGCACAGGTTGGTATGACTGACGAGGTCGCTACGCAGGTGGATAACCTGTGCCTCAGGTTGTTCACCTGTGCCACAAACTACCGCCCTGTAGCGCGGGTTTCTTAACCCGTGGCGCACTGGCCCGGGCTAACAGCCTACGGCTACCATTCCCCATTTTATAGGAGACAGTAAGCGTGAAGAAGACGCTGCCCTTGTTTTGTGTTTTGACCGCCCTCTTGGCTGGCCTCATCGCCTGCGGCGGGACGGCCGGCGTGACCCCAGCGGCCGAACCCACCACCGCCCCCGCCGTCGCGACCGCGCCGGCTGAGAGCGGCGCGGCCGGCCGGCTGGTCATTTACTCCGGCCGCAGCGAGACGCTGGTCCAGCCCCTCCTCGACCAGTTCGAGGCGGCGACGGGCATCGACGTGGAAGCGCGCTATGGCAGCACGTCGGAGATGGCCGGCGTCCTGCTGGAAGAGGGGGCCAACAGCCCGGCCGACCTGTTCTATGCCCAGGACCCCGGCGGGCTGGGCGCGGTGCAGGCCGCTGGTCTGTTCCAGCCGCTGCCGGAATCGCTCTTGAGTGGCGTGCCGGAGCGCTTCCGCGCCGCCGACAGCAGTTGGGTGGGCATCTCCGGCCGCGCCCGCGTCGTGGCCTATAACACGTCGGCCATTACCGACCCGGCGGCCGAACTGCCGGCCGACATCTATGACTTCGTAGACCCGCAGTGGCGCGACCGGCTGGGCTGGGCGCCAACCAACGCCTCGTTCCAGGCGATGGTGACGGCCATGCGCACCGTCTGGGGCGAGGAGAAGACGCGCGAATGGCTGGAGGGCATTCGCGCCAATAACCCTATCTCCTACGAGAGCAACACGCCCGTCGTCGAGGCCGTGGCCTCGGGCGAGATCGACGCCGGCTTCGTCAACCACTACTACCTGTACCGCTTCCTGTCGGAGCAGGGGGAGACGTTCGGCGCGCGGAACTACTTTCTGCCCGGCGGCGGGCCTGGCTCGCTCATTATGGTCTCCGGCGCGGGCATCCTGAAGACAGCCCCCAACGCCGCCAACGCGCAGCGCTTCATCGAGTACCTACTGTCGCCCGAGGGCCAGACGTATTTCGCCACGGAGACGTTCGAGTATCCGGTCATCGAGGGCGTGGCCCTGCCAGCGACGCTGCCGCCGCTGTCGGCACTGGAAGCGGTGGCCGCCCACGTCACCCCGGCCGAATTGGCCGACTTGCAGGGGACGCAGGATTTGTTGATCGAGTTGGGCATCATTGAATAGAGCAGAGGAGCAGGGGAGCAGGGGGGCAGGGGGAACCTGTTCCCCTAATGGCTAACGACAGAGTCCTCATCCTCAGATGCGGACGCGCCGCGAAGAGGTGCGCATCTGAGGATGCGCACTCCGCTTCCCCCCTTCCCCTGCCCCCTGCACCCCCGCTCCCCTGCTCCGCATCTGAACCACGGTTAAACCCAAAGATCGCTGCCCGCAACTTGTGGTTTAACACGCACCGTTGACCCATCCGTTGGCCGCGCCTTATAGTACCGAGTATAGGAAGAAGTAGACTACACCTCTTTCTCCAAAAATCTGCGAAATCTGCGGATTCTTTCTTGCATGAGCATCTTCGAAGTGGTCAACGGGCAGGCATGGCGGGGCGCGCGGCGGGAGCGTGATCGCGCCGCCGTCGGCGGCTATCGCCGGTCACTCTCCGCCTCGACGCTGCTCCTGCTGGCGGCCATCCCCGTCGTCGGCCTCATCCTCATCGTGCCCGCTTACTTGTTACTGCGCGCCGCCGGCGCGGGCGCGTCCACCTTCGACACACTGCTCTCGCCGCGCACGTGGGCCACATTGGGCAACACGCTGCTGCTGGCCGGCGCAGTCGCGGCCACGTCGGCGGTCGTCGCCGTGCCGTTGGCCTGGCTGACCACCGCCGCTGACCTGCCCCTGCGGCGCGTGTGGTCAGTGCTGGTAGCGCTGCCGTTGGTCATCCCCAGCTACGTCTCCGCCTACCTCTACGTGTCGCTGCTCAGCCCCCGCGGCGTGGTCTACGGCTGGCTGGAGCCGGCCCTGGGCATCGACCGGCTGCCGTCCATCTATGGCTTCCACGGCGCGTGGCTGGTGTTGACGCTCATCACCTACCCGTTCACCTTCCTGTCCGTGCGCGCCGCCCTGCAACGCCAGGACCCGTCGCTGTTGGAGGCGGCCCGCAGCCTGGGCCTGTCGCCGCGCCGGGCGTTCTGGCGGGTCACCGTGCCGGCGCTGCGGCCGTCGCTGGCCGCCGGCAGCCTGCTCGTGGCCCTCTACGTGTTGCGCGACTTCGGCGCGGTCAACCTGCTCCAGTTCGGCACGTTCACCCGCGTTATCTACAACCGCTATCAGGCTTTCCGGCTCGACGAGGCCGCGGCCATGGCCCTGCTGCTGGTGGGGCTGATGGCCGTGCTCCTGTTCCTGGATCATCGCGGGCGAGGGCGCGCGCGCTATGCCCGGCTGTCAGCCGGCTGCGCCCGCGCGCAGCAGCCGACCCACCTGGGCGTGTGGAAGTACCCGGCGCTCGGCTTTATGGCGCTGGTCGGCTTTATGGCGCTGATCGTCCCGGCCGGCGGGCTGGCCTACTGGCTGTGGCGGGGATTGAACCAGGATTGGCTGGTGCGCGATCTGGGCGGGACGCCGAACAACGTCGCCTCGCTGGCGGCGCTCGTCCGGCCGGCGTGGCACTCGCTGGCGGTGTCGTTGGGCGCGGCCGTGCTGACCATCGCCCTGGCGCTGCCCGTGGCGGTGCTGGCCGTCCGCAAGCCGGGGCGGGTCTCGCGCTGGCTGGAGCGGCTGACCTACACCGGGGCCGCTCTGCCGGGTATCGTCGTCGCCCTGGCCTTCGTCTTCATCGGGGCCAACTACGCTCCTGCGCTCTACCAGACGCTGCCCATGCTGCTGGTGGCCTACGTCGTCCTGTTCCTGCCCCAGGCGGTTGGCTCGGAGCGCGGTTCCCTGTTGCAGGTGTCGCCCAGCCTGGAGGAGGCCGGCCGCTCGCTCGGCCGCCGGCCGGGGGACGTGTTCCGGCGTGTCACGTTGCCGCTCGTCCGGCCGGGGCTGCTGGCCGCCGCGGCGATGGTTTTCCTGACAGTCATGAAGGAGTTGCCGGCCACGCTCATCCTCAGCCCCATCGGTTTTGACACGCTGGCGGTGCAGGTGTGGGCCAACATCGGCGAGGCGTTCTTCGCCCGCGCCGCCGCCCCGACGCTGCTGCTCATCCTGCTCTCCTCGGTTCCCCTGGCTTTGCTCACGTTGCGGGATGGCCGGCGCGATTAACGTCCCCACCGCCTCGCCGGTGGCTACGACGTCGCCGGTTGTCGAGACGCGCCCGGGGCGGGGGCGGATCGCCCTGCGCTGCCGCGGGCTGAGCAAGCGCTTCGGCGCGCTGCCGGTCGTGCGCGACCTCTCGCTGAGCGTCGCGGCGGGCGACATCCTGGCTTTGGTGGGGCCGAGCGGCTGCGGCAAGACGACGCTGCTGCGCCTCATCGCCGGGTTCGAGCGCGCCGACGCCGGAACCATCGAGATCGACGGCCAGACCGTGGTCGATGAGGGGCGTCACCTGCCGCCGGAACTGCGCCGCGTGGGCATGGTCTTCCAGGACTACGCCATCTTCCCCCACCTCAGCGCCGGCCAGAACGTCGGCTTCGCCCTGGGCAAGGGACGGGCGGCCGGCGTGCGCGTGGCCGAGTTGCTGACCTTCGTCGGCCTGCCCGGCCGGGAGGCGCGGATGCCCCACGAACTGTCGGGCGGGGAGCAGCAGCGCATCGCCCTGGCGCGGGCGCTGTCCACGGAGCCGGCGGCGCTGCTGCTCGACGAGCCATTCTCCAACCTCGACGCCGCGCGGCGGGCCGAGGTACGGGCCGAGGTGCGGGCGCTACTGAAGGCTGGGGGCGTCACCGCCGTGTTCGTCACCCACGACCAGGAAGAGGCGCTCTTCCTGGGCGACCAGGTGGGCGTGATGCGCGACGG
>NZ_JAYRVJ010000074.1:0-11529 GCF_041918635.1 Promineifilum sp. (SeqCode) | reverse complement strand
CTCGGCCGTCCAGCCGGCGTCGAGCTGCTCAGCGTCGTCGAAGAAGCCGATCTCCGGGATGGCGATGTCGTCGATGGCGAAGCCGCGCCACGTCTGGATGAGATCAGTCACCATCTCGAAGCGCAGCAGAATCTCCTGCCCGGCGTAGGGGGTCAGGTCGATTCGCTCCTCGAACCACTCCCCGCGGCGGCTGGAGTAAAAGCGGTCGGCCAGGGCGGCATCGGAGGGGTCGTCGGCCGGGCCAAGCCCCTGCATCCCGTCCGCGACCAACGGCTGCCAGCGCTCGCCGCCATCGGTGGAGACGGAGACGTAGGCGAAGTCGTAGCCCGCCTCGATGTCGGTGAAAGCCCAATAGGTCAGCGTGGCTGCGTCCACCTCGCGCAGATCGACCGTCCGGGTCAGACGCGGGTTGCTACTGTTGGCCCGCTGAGCATACCAGAAGCGCTCGCCCGACGGGGCGCCGGCCCCCAGTAGCGAGACCGCCGGCGCGCCGCCGAACTCGATGCGCGTCGTCCCGCTGGAGGGCAACTCGTAGTAGTCGGCTGCGTACTGGCTGACGGTCGTGTCGAACGTTGCCGGCCGGTTGTTGACCGGCGCGGTCAGCAGCGGGGCCAGTTCCGGCCCGCCCCAGCGGTAGCGCTCCGGCGCGTCGGGATCGTCGTGGACGGCCATGCTCACCAGCCAGTCGAGCCACAGCTGCTCGCCGGTCAAGTCCAGCCCGTTGGCCGCGGCCACGCTATCGACGGCGCTCAGCCCTGGCGCGGGGTCGGCGATGAACTGGGCGTAGAGCGCTTCGCCCAGGCGGTCGTAGATGAAGCGGTTGACCAGATACCCCTGGCCGTAGTAGGGCGTGGTGAAGCCGTCGGTCCAGCTGTTGAGTTGCTGATCGGGGTTGCTCAGGAAGAGGCTGCCGCGCGCCTGGGGCACGTCCACGTAGCCAACGAGGTCTTCGGCCAGCATCGCGCCCCCCTCGACGGCCCAATCCTCCTCCCCCTCGTCGTAGCTCGCGCCGAGCAGGTGGCGCAACTCGTGGGCCAGCACGTCATAGTAGTTGCCGCTGCCATACTGCCAGGCGTTCATGATAAACATCGAACGCTCGTTGGATTGCGGGTTGATGGCTCGCGGCAGCAAGTCCTGGGTGCTGAAGTAGCCGGCCAGCCCGCACGCCGCGGCGTCGTCGCACAGCGCCCCCGGCGAGGCGTGGACGATATGGGTTCGCTCCGCGGACGGTTCCACACCCAGCTGGGCGTAGAGCGTCTCGTAGATGGCGTCGAAGGCGGCCACGGCCTCGGCCACGCCGGCCGCGTCAGGCCGCGCCGCGTCGGGGGCCAGGTCGAACCAGAAGTAGGCGTGCTCGCCGATACCCATCAATTCGGCGCTAATCGTGCTGACTGTGTTGCTGTCCACGTTGCTGACATTGAACGGCTCGACCGCGCCTACCTCCGGCGCGACGGGCGCGGGCGACGTGGCCGCCGGGTTTGCGCCGCGAAAGGCGGCGGCCAGCCGCGCATCGTCGCGCAGCGGCGGCGCGGTTTGGGTCAGCTCGGCCGCCGTGGCTTCGCGGTCGCCGGCCGGGGCGGCTGTGGGTGCAGTGATGGTGGTTAGCGCGGCGGGTTCCGTGGCGGCCGTCGCGCCGGGCGAACGGGTGGGCGCGGCAGTTGGGGCTACGGTGGGCGGCGCGCCTGTGGGCGTCGTCGTGGCCGGAACAGTCGGCGGGAGGGTTGGGTCGGTCGCGCCGGCCGGCGGGTTAAAGGCGCAGCCGGCCAGGAGCAGGGTCAGGCAGAGAAGTAGGGTCAGGCGCATGGGGTCTGATTCTACTCACTCACTACTGCGCGTGGGAATATTCTAACCCACCGCCCAATTCGGTAGGGGCAGACCTGCGTGTCTGCCCCTGCCCCCACGCCTTACGTGTCTCGCTAGGGCCGACACGCAGGTCTGCCCCTACCATTCCTGTCGTGTACAATCGGTCTTATGCTACCCCTGGATCAACAAAACGCCTGGCGCGAGGTCTACCGCGCGACCCACCCCGGCTGGCGGCCGGCGACGGAGCTTTTCGCCGACCAGGTGCGCGCCCACCTGCGGCCCGACGCCCGGCTGCTCGACCTCGGCTGCGGCCGGGGCGGACTGGTGGAACAACTGGATGACGTAGCGCGGGATTCCTATCCCGCGTCTTCCCTCGGGCCACGAGATAAGAATCCCGTGCTACGTGTCATCGGCATCGATCCTGACTTCGCCTCCCTGCGCGAGCACCGGCTGCCGGCGCTGCCGCGCGCGGCGGCGCGCAGCGACCGGCTGCCCTTCGCCGCCGGTCGCTTCGACGTGGTGGCCGCCAGTTGGCTGCTGGAGCACCTGGTCGATCCGGCGGCCACCTTGGCCGAGGTCGCCCGCGTGCTGCGGCCGGGCGGCGCGTTCGTCTTCATCACGCCCAATGCCCGCCACCCGCTGACCTGGGCCAACCGCGTCGCCGGGCGGCTGGGGCGGGCGCAGGGGCGGTTGGTGGCCCGGCTCTACGGCCGCGTGGAGGCCGACACCTTCCCTACCGCCTACCGCGCCAACACGGCCGCGACGCTGGCGGCGCTGGCGGGCGCGGCCGGGCTGGCCCTGACCGACCTGCGCGCCGTGGCCGACCCGACCTATCTGGCCTTCTCCCCCGCGCTCTACCGCGTCCTGGCCGCCGTCGAGGAGCGCCTGCCGGCCGGACGGGGCATCCATCTCGTCGGTGTGGCGCTGAAGCCATAAGGGCTGCGCAGGTTACGGCGGATAGGACAGTTGTGGTAGCGCGGGATGGCATCCCGCCTCTGGGGGGCGCGGAGGGGCGGGATACCATTCCGCGCTACAATCGTCCTTATATACCATAGGCGCTCCCCTGCTCCCCCGCTCCCCTGCTCCTCCACCCGGTGACCAAACAGGTACACAACGGTGACACGCCGCCCACAATCGCCTACAATATGGCGCGATGGAATCGCTACCGCTCATCCGACGCGCCTACTATGGCTACCTCAGCCGGATGTACGAGCTAACGCACACGCTCAGCCGGCGCACTTTCCTTGGCTTTCGCCTGAGCACGCTGGCGCGCTGGCTGCCCATTGTGGCGTTGCTGGTCGGCCTGGCCCGCGACTGGCCGGTGGCGCTGCTGGCGGCGCTGCTCGCCCTCATCGCCTGGATCAATTACTCGCTCTGGCGGGCCAAGCGCGACAACTACAACCGCTTTGTTCCCCTGCCCGCCGCGCTCATGAGCGCGGACAACCTGGAGCCGCTGGCCCCCAACACCAAGGTTCCCGTGCTGGCGACCGGCCTGTTCAGCGTCAGCGGCCGTAGCGCCTGGCTGCTGCTGTCGCCGGCCCATTACTGGCGCGTGCCCCTGGGCGAACACGTCATCATGGCCGAGGAGACGCCCGGCAAGTACCTGTACCAGTTCTTCGGCGCGGCCAGCCTCCAGGACGTGCGCGCCGGCCTGCTGCTGTTCGGCCGCCGGCCGGTCGAGGCGCTGGCGGTCAGCTTTCTGGCGCAGTGGGGGCCGGAATACACCCGCTTCGGCCAGGTCTACGAGACGGGCCACAACGACGACCTGCCGCCGCCCAAGCGCGTGATCGTCTATCTGACGATCGGGGACGCCGACACCCGGCGGGCGGTCTGGCACACCATCGTCAGCGAGGCGCGTCGCGCGCGGGTAGGGGCGTAGAAACCCGGTTTTTCCGACAAACCGGGTTTCTAGACCCGAACCGTGAACGCAGATATAGTAAGCGGGCCATGAACGAAACCGATCCTCTTCTCGTCGTCGAACGCGGGCCGTCGCCGTCGCTGCGCTACCCGCTGGAACTGGAGCAGGTGACGGTCGGCCGCAGCGCCGGCAATAACCTGGTGCTGGCCGACCCGGAGATCTCGCGCCGCCACCTGCGCGTGGTGAAGCGCGCCGACGGCTACGCCGTCGAGGACATGGGCAGCACCAACGGCACGTTCGTCAACGGCCAGCGCATCAGCCACCTGACGCTGTTGCAGGATGGCGACACTATCGACCTGGGCGACACGGTGCGGCTGCGCTTCGTCGCGCCCCAGCCGGCGGCCGTCGCCCCGCCGTCCCCAGCCGCCCCGGCGGCCACCGTCAACCTGGCCGAACGGCCGACGCAAGCCTTCCGGCCCACCACGCCCGAAGCGGCCTATACCTCACCCGCACCGGCCCCGGCTGCGCCGGCCTACACGCCGCCCGCGCCGGCTCCGGCCACCCCGCGCCCCGCCCCGGCCGCGCCGCCGCCCCAGCCAGTCTACACCCCGCCGCCGACCTACGCCTACCAGCAGCCGCGCCGCGGGCGCGGGCTGCTCATCGGCTGCGGGCTGCTGGTGGCGTTGCTGCTGGTCTGCGCCGGCACGTTCCTGCTGCTCGACAACTACCAGGGCGGCCGCCTCCTTTACTGCGGCGCGGCGCGTCCCCTCTTTGAACTAGTTCTCGGCCCGTTCGGCTTCGCGCCCATCTGCCCCTGACGCCGGCCCCAACCGCCGAGACGCGCCATGAGTTACCCCCGCCTGCGACCGCTCGACTTCCAGCCTGTCCACCATCAGGGCGAGCCGATGTGGTTGCTGCGCGATCCGTGGCAGATGGGCCAGCGGCAGCTCATCTTTCCCCACGCCCTGGCCCAGGTGCTGCTGTTCATTGACGGCACGCGCAGCCCGCAGGCCATCCACCGCGCCTTCTGCGACCACGTCGGCCAGGACGCCCCTTTCCAGATCGTGGCCGAGGCGCTGGCCCAACTGGACGCGGAGTACCTGCTGGACAACGAGCGGGCCGCGGCCCGGCGGCGCGAACTGCTGGCCGACTACCACGCCCAGCCCTCCCGCCCGCCGGCGCTGGCCGACCTGAGCTACCCGGCCGACCCGCGCGCGTTGAGCGCACTGTTCCGGCGTTATGGCGCGGGCGACGACGAGGCCCCGGCGTGGGCCGGGCGCGGCGTCGTCTCGCCCCACATCGACTACAACCGCGGCGGGCCGGTCTATGCCCGCGTCTGGCGGCGGGCCGCGCCAGCCGCGCTGGCCGCCGATCTGGTCATCATCCTGGGCACCGACCACAGCGGCGGGCCGGGCAGCGTCACCCTGACCCGCCAGCCCTACGCCACCCCCTACGGCGTGCTGCCTGCCGACCGGCCTCTGGTCGAGCGGCTGGCCGAGGCGCTGGGGCCGGAGGCGGCCTTCGCTGAGGAACTGAACCACCGCGGCGAGCACTCCGTCGAACTGTCGGCTGTCTGGCTTCACCACGTCTACCAGCAGGCCGGCGCGACGCCCCGCCCGATGATCCCCATCCTGGTTGGCTCCTTCCACCACTTCGTCAGCAATGGCGCGCATCCAGCCGGCGACGACCGCCTCAACCGCTTCCTGGAGGCGCTGCAACGCGAGACGGCCGGCCGGCGCGTCCTGATCGTCGGCTCGGTCGATCTGGCCCACGTCGGCCCGGCGTTCGGCGACCCGTTCCACATGGACGCGGCCCGCCGGGCGCAACTGCGCGCCGCCGATGACGACCTGATGGCCGCCATCCTGCGCGGCGACGCGGCCGACTTCTACCGCCAGATCGCCGCCGTCGGCGACCGCAACCGCATCTGCGGCTTCTCCCCGCTTTACCTCATGCTGCGCTATCTCGGCCCGACGACGGGGGCGCGGGTGGCCTATGACCACTGCCCGGCCGACGCGGAGGATGCGTCGCTCGTGTCCATCTGTGGGCTGCTCCTGGATTAAGAAAAGGAATCCGCAGATTTCGCAGATTACGCAGATCTTCAGAGTTCGCATCCTCAGATGCGAACGGCCCCGTCAGCAGAGCATCCACCGCTAATCAGAGTTCGCATCCTCAGATGCGAACGGCCCGACGAGACTCGCATCTGAGGATGCGGACTCCGCTAGCAATGGTTAGGCGAGTCAATTGACGTGCTTGGGGGGTGTTATGTAAAAACATCCGCCTGAGTGACTAGTACTATTGACTTAGGCCCTAAACTGTTGTATTGTTGCAATATGTTGTAATATCCCGCATGACATCAACAGCTGTGGCGCGGTTCGAGGGGAAGTCGAGCCGCTTCTTGTCAGCGGTGGTAAGACCATGAGTAAAGACACGTTATTGGAAAACTATGCCGACGTCAATCAGGTCAGCAAGCGCCTAGCGATTCATCCCGAATCGGTGCGCCGCCTTATCCGCGACGGTAAGCTGCCGGCTATCAAGTTCGGCAACAAGTGGCTGGTCGAGAAATCGGTGCTGGAGCAATTCGCCAGCGGTTACGACGGCCGGCCGGGGAACAAGGCCACGCTCTTCTGACGCGCTGCCCGAGCGACACGATCAGACTCTATCCACCAATCGGGAACTAAAGAGGGAACATAGGATGCAACGAACAACGATTACGGATAGCACCGCCAGCATCCGTGTGATCGGTGTAGGAGGCGCCGGCAGCAATGCGGTCAACCGCATGATCGCCGAGGGCGTCCAGGGTGTCGATTTCATCGCCGTCAATACCGACAGCCAGGCGCTGTCGCTGTCGAACGCGCCGGTGCGGGTGCGCATTGGCGACAAACTGACCCGTGGTTTAGGCGCGGGCGGCCAGGCCGACCAGGGCGAGAAAGCGGCCAGCGAGTCATTGGACGAGTTACAGGCCGTCCTGCAAGGCGCCGATATGGTCTTCGTCACGGCAGGCATGGGCGGCGGCACCGGGACCGGCGCGGCCCCCGTCATCGCTCGCACCGCCCAGGAGATGGGCGCGCTGACCATCGGCGTGGTGACGCGGCCGTTCTCCTTCGAGGGCAGCAAGCGCGCCACCTCGGCCGAGCAAGGCATCGAGCAACTGCAACAGCACGTGGATACGCTCATCATCATCCCCAACGACCGCCTGCTCGACATTACCGACAAGCGCATGCCGTTGCACGAGTCTTTCCAACTGGCCGACGACGTGTTGCGCCAGGGCATCCAGGGCATCACGGAGCTGATTACCGTGCCCGGCCTGATCAACCTGGACTTCGCCGACGTGAAAGCCATCATGACCGGCGGCGGCGCGGCGCTTATGGCCGTCGGCCGGGGCACGGGCGAAGACCGCGCCCGCATCGCCGCCGAGCAGGCCGTCAGTTCGCGGCTGCTCGACGTGACGATCGACGGCGCGCAGGGCGTTCTGTTCAACATCACCGGCGGCTCGACGCTCAGCCTCTACGAGGTCAATCAGGCCGCCGAGGTCATCCGCGAGACGACCCACCCCGATGCCAACGTCATCTTCGGCGCGGTCATCGATGAGGCGATAGGCGACGAGATCCGCATCACCGTCATCGCTACCCGCTTCGACCGTTCCCAGATGCGCCGGCAAATGTTGCCGCGGGCGGATACGGGGCTGTTCGAGGTGGCCGCCCGCCAGGCGCGCGCCCCCGAACCGGCGGCCCGCCCCCTGCCGCGCGTCGAGGAGCCGGCGGCCCAGGAGATGGCTCCCCGCTTCGCGCCGGGCAACATCGAGGTGCCCGCCTTCTTGCGCCGCAAATAGATTCAGAATTACCGGCGGCCCCGCCGCGCGGCGGGGCCTTTACCACCGTTTGCTCGCAGGCTACATCCCCTCTCTGCTGCTCCCCCTGTTTCGCAGGACAGGGGGAGCTCCCTTTTTCCTGAATGTAGGGCGATTGGCCAAGTTGCCCATCAGGGCGTGGCCGTCGCCGTCTCCACCTCTAGCCGCGTGTACTGCGTCCCGCCCGATACCCAACATACGCTGCCGTCGGCGTCCGGCGGGCACTCGATGCGCCACCAACCGCTGGCCTCGTCCCGGCCCAGCACCGTGACGCGCGCGTCTCGCAGCAGGAAGCCCACCCGCGGGAAGCTGACGCCGGGGCCGCCGCGCACATTGAGATCGACCATGATGCGGAGGGTTCCCTGCGCGGCCGGCGCGGTCGCTTCGCCGGGCAGCGTGGCCGTGGGCGCCAAACCGGGCAGGCCGGTGGCGTCCGCCGCCGGTGTCGCGCTGGGGTTGGGCGGCGGCGGCAGGCCCGACTCTGGCTGTCCGGCAAAGGCGTTGCAGGCCAGCGTGGCGAACAGCAGTAGCGCCAGCCCCGTCCAGATGACAACCCGATCCCGCATGATGCACCTCATTTCCTTGTTGTACTATAACCCGTCGCGCCAATTTACAAAACCGCGCAGTTGTAGCGCAGCCTGTCAGGCTGCGGTGCAGAAGCAGCCTGACAGGCTGCGTTACCGAAGTTGCCAACTCCATCCCCTTTATGCTAGACTCCTCCCCATGTTCGACACCGCCCTCGTCCCGCTCGCCCGGCGCGCCGCGCACCATCACGCTGCGCCGCTTCACGCTGCCCGGGTTTGAGGGAGTCGGCGGTTCGCCGCACACGCAAGGGACAAGCGCCCTCCTCAGGAACCTGGGGAGGGCTTTTTTGTTGCAGGAGTGAATATGGAGCGAAACGACATCCGCCTGGCGCTGCCCAGCAAAGGCATTTTGCAAGAGGGAGCCATCGAGTTCCTGGAGGCGTGCGGCCTGCGCGTCTTTCGGCCCAACCCGCGCCAGTATGCGGCCACCATCCCGGCGCTGCCCGGCGTCGCCGTCATGTTCCAGCGCCCGGGCGACATTGTCACCAGCGTCCAGGGCGGCAGTGTGGAGTTCGGCATCACCGGCCTCGACGTGCTGACGGAGAAGGCGGACGACGGCCCGGACACAACCCTTATCATCCACGACGCATTGGGCTTCGGGCCGTGCTCGCTCAACCTGGCCGTGCCGGAGGAGGCGGGCGCGCAGTCGGTCGATGACCTGGCCGGCTGGGCGACCGACCTGGCCGCCGCCGGCCAGCCGCTGCGCATCGCCACTAAGTTCCCGCGCCTGACGGCCGGCTTTCTGGACAGCCACGGCGTCGCCCCCTACCGGCTGGTGAGTGTCGAGGGCACGCTGGAGATCGCGCCGGCCATGGGCAACGCCGACCTCATCTGCGACCTGGTCTCGTCCGGCGTCACCCTGCGCGACAACCACCTGCGCCCGCTGGCCGGCGGCGTCGTCTTGCGCTCGCAAGCCTGCCTCATCGCCCACCGGCCAGCGCTGCGGGTGCGGCCCGACGTGCTGGCGACGGCCCGCCACCTGCTGGAGTACATCGAGGCCCACCAGCGCGGCAGCGGCTCCTTCTTTATTACCGCCAACATGCGCGGCGACTCGGCCGAGGCCATCGCCCAGCGCATGTTCGACCAGACCAGCCTGGGCGGCCTGCAGGGGCCGACCATCGCCCCCGTCGTCGCCCGCGAGCATCTGCGCGCCGAGGCCAACTGGTACGCCGTTAACGTCGTCGTCCGCCGCGAGCGGCTGTTCGAGGCGGTCGGCGAGCTGCGGGCCATTGGCGGCAGTGGCGTTGTCGTCGTGCCCTGCGCCTACATCTTCGAGGAAGAGCCGGAGCGCTATCGGGCGATGCTGGCCGCGCTGCAATGAATTCAACGCGGATGAACACGGATTGAGATGATTACCATCTATAGCAGTGAAGAAGCCCAACGAACCATCCTGCGCCGCGACATGGCGCTGGAGCCGGAGCCGCCGCCCGCCCTGCGCGCCGGGCTGCGGCGAATCTTCGGCGAGGAGTTGACCCCGGCGGCGGCCGTCGACCGCATCCTGCGCGACGTGCGCGCGCGCGGGGACGCCGCGCTGCTCGACTGGACGCGCCGCATCGACGGCGTGGCCCTGGAGCGGCTGGCCGTAGACCCGGCCGAGATTCGCGCCGCCCCGGCCGCGCTGCCGGCCGACCTGTGGGACAGCCTGCGTCTGGCCGCCGGCCGCATCCGCGCCTTCCACGCCCTGCAGCCCATCCACTCCTGGACAACCGATACGCTCGGCGGCCGGCTCGGCCAGCGGGTGACGCCGCTACGCCGCGTGGGCGTCTACGTGCCCGGCGGCACCGCGCCGTTGCCCTCCTCGCTGCTCATGTCGGCTATCCCCGCCCAGGTGGCCGGCGTGGCCGAGATCGTCGTCGCCACCCCGCCCGGCCGGGATGGCCGCGTGCCGCCGGTCATTCTGGCGGCGGCGGCGGCGGTGGGCGTCGAGACAATCTACACGCTGGGCGGCGCGCAGGCCGTGGCCGCGCTGGCCTTCGGCACGGCCAGCATCCCGCGCGTGGACAAGATCGTCGGCCCCGGCAACCTGTTCGTCACGCTGGCCAAGCGGCAGGTCTTCGGCCTGGTGGGCATCGACGGCCTGAACGGGCCGACTGAGACGATCGTCATCGCCGACGAGACGGCCAATCCCGCCTGGGTGGCCGCCGATCTGCTGGCCCAGGCCGAGCACGACACACTGGCGACGGCCATTCTGCTGACCCCCTCGCGCCCGCTGGCCGAGGCGGTGCAGGCCGAAGTGGCCCGCCAGATGGAGCACCTCAGCCGCGATGGGGTCATCGCCGCGGCGCTGGCCGGGCAGGGCGGCATCGTGCTGACGGCCGATCTGGCCGAGGCGGCAGCGCTGGCCGACGCCTTCGCCCCGGAGCATCTATGTCTCGCCACGGCCGAGCCGGCGGCGCTGGTCGATTCGCTGCGCCACGCCGGCGGCCTCTTCCTGGGCGAGCGCTCCTTCGAGGTGCTGGGCGACTACGTGGCCGGCCCCAGCCACACCATGCCCACCGGCGGCACGGCCCGCTTCGCCTCGCCGCTCAACGTGCTCGACTTCGTACGCATCACCAGCCTCATCGACCTGGACGCGCGGACGACGGCCGAGTTGGCTCCCGTCGCCGCCCGGCTGGCCCGCGCCGAGGCGCTGACGGCCCATGCCAATGCCGCTGACCTGCGCGCGCGGAACCCTCTCCCCAACCCTCTCCCAAGGGGAGAGGGAGCCAATCTCCCTCGCTCCACGGAAGAGGGCGCTCCCCCTCGCGCTATGGGGGAGGGCCGGGGAGAGAGCGCTCCCCCTCACCCTATGGGAGAGGGCCGGGGAGAGGGCGTTTTCCCTCGCCCTGCGGGAGAGGGTTGGGGAGAGGGCGTTCCCCCTCACCCTATGGGAGAGGGCCGGGGAAAGGGCGTTTTCCCTCGCCCTGCGGGAGAGGGTTGGGGAGAGGGCGTTCCCCCTCGCCCTGTGGGAGAGGGTTGGGGAGAGGGCGTTCCCCCTCGCCCTGTGGGAGAGGGTTGGGGAGAGGGCCAGGTCCGCCCCGACATCCTCAACATGCAACCCTACACCCCCATCCTCCCCTTCGACGTGCTCTCCGCCCGCCTCGGCCGCGCGCCGGAGGATATCGTCAAGCTGGACGCCAACGAGAACCCCTACGGCCCCTCGCCACGGGCGCTGGCGGCGCTGGCTGGCGGACGCTACTATCACATCTACCCTGACCCCGAGGCCAACGCCCTGCGCGACGCCATCAGCCGCTACACGGGGCTGCCCAAAGAGCGCCTGCTGGCCGGCATGGGCGCGGACGAGCTGATCGATCTCGTGCTGCGCGCCGTGCTGGCCCCCGGCGACGCCGTCATCGACTGTCCACCGTCGTTCGGCATGTACCCCTTCTCGACGGCCGTCAACGCCGGGCAGTACGTGGCCGTCCCCCGGCGCGACGACTTCAGCCTCGACGTGGCCG
>NZ_JAYRVJ010000073.1:0-5960 GCF_041918635.1 Promineifilum sp. (SeqCode) | reverse complement strand
CGTGAGCGAGGCGACGCTGGCCGGCATCCTGCTGGACACGGCGGCGCTGTCGGCCCGGCTGCGCAAGCCGCTGGTGGCCCGGCTCATGCCCTTGCCGGGGCTGTCGGCGGGCGATCCGACGGCGTTCTCGTTCGAGTACTTCGCGGCGAGCCGGGCGATGGGGGTGGCGCGGGGCGAACCAGCCCAGCTTCTAAAGGATAGCGAGGAACTAACCCTGTTGAGTTATCGAATGAGGTAGGGGGAGACCTGCGTGTCTGCCCTAGATCAAGTGTCTGCCCTAAGGGTAGGGGCAGACCTGCGTGTCTGCCTCTACTTATGAAAATCTGTGCGATCTGTGGATGCTTGTTCTATAAGGCCCAACCGCATGGCAATCGTCGGTTGACAGCGCCAGCCCGATCCCTTATTGTGTTACCGGTATCTCTGAGGTAGGGGCAGACCTATGTGTCTGCCCAAGGGCAGACACATAGGTCTGCCCCTACGTACCCACCATCCCCGCCCGCACCGTCGCCCCTGACGGCGGCCGTCTCGCCCGAGACGACGCCAGGAGAATATGCGATGGCTTTCACTGACCACTGTGACATCTTCGGCGCCGTGCACGAAGAAGGGGTCAACCGCGTGGTGCAGCACCTGATGCGCCAGCGCCCGTCACTTTTTAACTACGCCACAGCTTTCTTCACCCAGAATAGCCACCTGTTGTGCACCCGCATCGTCGCCGACCGCAAGGTGACCGACGCCGGCAACCCGCTCTTCGATCTGCAAGACCCTATTCCTGTCCTGGGCGCGCCGACGGAGATGCCGCTCGGCCTGAACTGGTGCTTCCAGTTGACCGACGTGCAGATTGACTTTCACCCCGGCAACGTCTTCGCCCTGCCGCCCGAGTTGGGCGAATTGCCGCCGCAACGGCTGGCGCTGCGCATCAAAGGATGCTTTGGGTTGGGCTGCCCGCCGCGCGACGTGATCGAGAAGCTGCTGCCGCAGATCGAGGTGCTGGCGACGGCCGAGAAGCCCGATGACCGCCCGGCTCCGGACAGACCACCGGTGACGGTGCTTGAGACGCGCGAGATCATGTGCTTCTGCCTGGAGTTGTACGGCGTGGCCCACGTCGAGTGGGGCACTATCGGCAACGACCTGGAGCAACAATGGCTGAAGGTGCGGCTCGATGGGCTGGAGATCGTCGATCTGCAACCCCTGCCGATGGAGAGCATCATTGAGTGCTACATCTCCACGGTGCTGCGCCTGGGCATCCTGCCCCGCGCCAGCGTCAAGATGGAGAAGCTGATCTTCGACATCACCAAGATGCTCCAGGAGCACGACATCGAGGTCGGACAGAAGATCACCTTGCGGCCGACGCCTATCTCGGCCGCCGTGCCCAATAACCCGGCTGTTGAGCAAGATCAACTCAAGGCGTTCATCAGCCTGGTCGTGGAGGAGGTGTAACGTGGCCCATGCAACCGTTGCCGTCTCCGAAAGCACCTTCCAGCGCACTATCGACCTGATCACGTCCAACTTCAAATTCGAGAAGTCGGACTCGGGCGACTTCGGCCCCTTCACCGCCGGCTACAACGTCAAGGCGCACCTGGAGGGAGGCGTCGTCGATCTGCGCGCCGATAACACGGTGCAGATCAGGGAGCTTGATCTGAAGTGGGATCGGCTGCAAGTGACGTTGGGGCTGGACATCCCCGAACTGTGCGTCGGCGGCGGCTGCATCAACCTGCCCTGGCCGCTGCCCGACATCTGCCTGCCGCGCGTGTGCGTCTTTGAGGGCGATCCGGACATCTCCATCTCGCCCGACTTCGCTGCCTTCGTGGCCCAGGAGATCAGCGTCACCGGCAGCATGGACGTGCGCTACTGGGATCCGGCCGCGCCGCCGCCGACCATCGACGTGTGCGGGGAATTGCGCGACATCCTGATCGGTTTCGATCTGCTGGAGCCGTTCCCCGGCCACACTCAGTGGCACATTTTCCTCGACCCGGAGACGATCGACATCGACCTGTTCGACTTCGCCGACATCGTGGGCGACCTGATCGAAGATGCGCTGACGGCGGCCATCGAGGCGCTCATCCCCGGCGGCTGGGTGCGCGACCTCATTCTGGCCCTCATCGGCGGCATCGCCGACCTCATCCGCTTCATCCTCGACATCCCGGACGAGATCGACGAGTGGCTCAGCGACCTCTTCAACGTCAGCTTCGGCCTGCTGGACTTCATCGGCACGCTTATTCTGGAGTTACTGGGCAACTGCCTGCCTCTCTACAAGATCGACGACCCGTACGAGATCATGCCGGCCAAGAATGGCCTGGTTCCCGTCGCCATCCCGCTGCGCAACCTCAGCGCCACGGTGACCGACGTAGAATTGATCGTCCAGGGCGACGTGGGAGCGTAACCATGAAGAGTGAACCCCGTAAAGCGGCGCTCAATCGCGCCCTGTTCATCAACCGGCCGCTGGACAGCCGCGCCCTGGGCGCGCTGGTCACGCTGCTGCACCGCTTCCCCGATCCCGGCGATTACGAACTGTTCGTGCGGCGCGAGGGGCAGGTGGTCTTCCGCGGCCCGGTAGAGGTAGTCGGCGAGATGGTTCCCGGCCCGGAGCGCCCCCCCGCCCCGGCCGGCGCGTCCTATCAAATCAATCTCGATCTGGCGACGTTGGGCGCAACCGAGGACGGTTGTCCCGCGCCCGCGCCCCGGCTGGCGGCGGGCGGCGTGCTGGGCTTCTACGTCAGCAAAGGCACGAGCCACTACACCGTGACGCTCACCCGTATCATCGGCGAGAAGCGGGAGACGGTGCTCGACAACGCCACCGGCCTGCCGGCGGGGGACTTCTTCGCCGTCACGCTGGTGCGCCCCGGCGCCTACGCCGTGACGAACCCGATGGGCAGCGGCCGGGCCATGGTCAAGGTTGAAGCCCCCTCGCGGGACGGCTACCGGGCCGATCAGGTGGCGATGTTTCAGGTGAAGGGTGACGCCTTCGAGCCGGCCGAAGGGGCCATCCTGTCCGGTCAGTCGCTCCTGTTCCAATGCGAGACCGCCGCGCACATTGTGGTCGAATCGGTGGATGCCGGCCCAACGGAGCGCCGCGCCACACGCGACGGCGAGCGGCCGAAGTACACGGTGCGCAAGCGCCGCTCGCCGTAACGCAGCCTGTTAGGCTGCCTCTTCGGGCTGCAGCCTAACAGGCTGCGCTACGGCCCGGTCGCCTTTTCCCACCGCTGCTGTTACCATAGTCGGGGGATGGTCGCCCGTTGCGGCCATCTCCTGATGTCATGACTGAAGACCCACGACGCTTAACCCAACTACTGGCGGCCTGGAGCGCGGCCGTCGCCGGAACGAGCCACCCGCAGCCGCCCCCCTACAACGGCCCGGACGTAACCCTCACCCACTTCACCGAGAAGACAAGCGAGGTGGAGCCAGGCGCGGCCTTCGTCGCCCGCGTGCGCACCGGCAGCGACGGCCACCCCTATATCCCGCAGGCCATCACCCGCGGCGCGAGCCTTATCCTGGCCCAACGCCCGCCGGAGGAGGTGAGCGTCGCCGTCCCGCCCGGCGTCGTCTACCTGACCGTGCCCGACACGGCCGAGACGCTGGCCTGGCTGGCGGCGGCCTGGGAGGGTTTCCCCAGCCGTGAGCTAGTCGTCATCGGCGTCACCGGTACCGACGGCAAAACCTCCACGGCCAACATCCTGTTCAGCCTGCTGCGGGCCGGCGGGCTGCGCGTCGGACTGCTCAGCACTATCCGGGCCGTCATCGGCGGCGAAGAGGAGCCGCTGGCGCTGCACGTGACCACGCCCGAAGCGCCGGCCGTCCAGCGCTACCTGCGCCGCATGGTCGACGCCGGGCTGACCCACTGTATCCTGGAGACGACCTCCCATGCGCTGGCCCAACACCGCGTGGCCGCCGTGGCGTTCGACGTGGCGGTGGTCACCAATATCACCCACGAACACCTGGACTACCACGGCGACTACGCCGGCTACTTCGCCGCCAAGCGCCGCCTGTTCGAGTACCTGACGGTAGAGCGATTTGGCAAATCGCTCACTGCTAACCGCTACAAGGACACGATCCGGCCGACGGCCATCCTCAACCGCGACGACCGTTCCTACGAGCCGCTGGCCGGCTTCCTGGCCGCGAGGCAGGTCGCTACGCTAACCTATGGCCTGGGGCCGGGCAACAACGTGACGGCCGGCGACATTCAGTATGGCCCGCACGAGACGACGCTGACGCTGTCATTTGCCGACGCGGCCCGGCGACCGCTGGCCGTGCGCTCGGCGCTGGTAGGCGAGTTCAACGTCTACAACATGCTGGCGGCGGCGGCAGCCGCCACGGCGTTGCGCGTGCTGCCGGGGGCCATTCGCGCCGGACTGGAGAGCGTGCGCGGGCTGAGCGGACGTATGGAGCGCATCGACCGCGGCCAGCCGTTCCTGGTCGTCGTCGACTTCGCCCACACGCCCAACGCGCTCGACCGGGCCGTCGGCGCGGCGCGGCGCATGGTCGGGCCGGGGGGGCGGGTCATTGCCGTGTTCGGCAGCGCCGGCAAGCGGGACGTGGACAAGCGGCGGCTGATGGCCGATATCGCCGCGCGGGCGGCCGACCTGAGCGTGCTGACGGCCGAAGACCCGCGCACCGAATCGCTGGATGACATCCTGGCCATGATGGCCGCGTCGGCCGAGGCGGCCGGCGGCGTGGAGGGGCGGACGTTCTGGCGCGTGGCCGACCGCGGCCGGGCCATCTACTTCGCCCTGAGCCTGGCCCAGTCGGGTGACGTGGTGCTCATCTGCGGCAAGGGGCACGAGCAGTCGATGTGCTTTGGGGCGACGGAGTACCCGTGGGACGACCGCGAGGCGACGCGGGCGGCGCTGGAGGCGTTTCTGGCGGGAAGGAAAATGCCGGATTTGGGGTTGCCAACGTATACCGCCTTTAGTTCGTAGTATGCAATCAATGGTAAACAGGATGCCAACGAAACAGATCGAGGGTTACAGGTTTCGCTTCTACTCGTCTGACCGCTTTGAGCCGCCACACGTCCACGTGTTACGCGACGCAAAGGTCGCTAAGATTTGGCTAAATCCGGTAAGTCTGCAATACAATCGGGGCTATCATTCAACAGAATTGAACAATGTCTTACGTCTGACCCGCGAGCACCAAGCCGAGTTGCTGGAGTTGTGGTATGAGTACTTCTCAAGATAACCTGGAGGAATTGGTTACCGCGACGAGTGTGAGCTTCACCGGCGACATCCTCCACGTACAGCTCAGCGATGATCGCGGCATTACGCTCCCATTGGACAAGATCAATTGGCTGGAGTGGCTATACCAGGCAACGCCCGTCCAGCGGGACAATTGGTCAATTGAGCCCGGAGGGTACGCGATTTACTGGGAAGACCTGGACGACGGGATAGAGGTAATGCACCTGTTGGGAATGCAACCGTTGACCTAAATTGAGTGAAGAGGAGAGCGACACAATGGCTATTCGCCACGCACAAGCTGAATGGGAAGGGACGTTGAAAGAGGGATCGGGCTATTTGAAGCTGGAGAGCGGCGTCTATGCTGGCCCCTACACTTGGACCGGGCGGTTCGCTGACGGCCGCGGCACAAACCCCGAGGAACTGGTCGGCGCGGCCCACGCCAGCTGCTACGCCATGTTCCTGTCGGCCATTCTGACCCGCAACGAAGTCCCGCCAAAACGCATTGAGGCCAAGGCGTCGGTTCACCTGGGCGACGGCCCGACGATCACCAAGATCGAGTTGGACGTGGAAGCGGACGTACCCGGCCTTGACGCGGCGACGTTCCAAAAATATGCCGAGGAAGCCAAGGCCAAGTGTCCTGTGTCTAAAGCACTGGCTGCGGTGGAAGAAATCGCCCTGAATGCGCGGTTGGCAGGCTAGAAGACTCGCTGATTATACGGGTTGTCGCTGAAGACAGAAGCGTACACCCCAGACCGGCGACAAGCGTAAAGCCCGGCCACTAACCACTATGGT
>NZ_JAYRVJ010000072.1:0-2874 GCF_041918635.1 Promineifilum sp. (SeqCode) | reverse complement strand
GCGGCGGCCTGATAGGCAGTCACAGCTATTTCCGCCTCGGGCGAGCGCCGGCCGCGCAGGTAGCTGATGATCGCCCCCGCGCCGATCAAGTCCTCGGCCGCCGGCCGCAGCGAGCGGTCGCCGTGGTTATCCTCGTGCCAGCGCTCGCCGGCAGGGATGACGGCCAGACGCCGGCCGAGGCGCGCCGCCGCGGCCGCTACCGCCCGCGCGTTCCGTAGACAACCGGCCAGCGTCGTCGCCGGTTGCGCCAGGACGGTCAGCGTCGAGCCGTTGGGCGAGGGCATGACCAGCCGCGCGCCGGCCGGCACAGCCATGACCGAGGAGGCCGACAGGCGGTAGGGCGACCCGTCCCCGCCAACCAGCACCCCGCCTACGCGCTCGGCGAAGGCGGCCGAAGCCCCATCGCGCCAATCGTAAGGATAGACGCTCGCGCCGCGGGCTACGGCGATATCCACGCAGGTCGAGAACGACAGCACGTCAACAATGACGACCACGTCACAACCCGGAGCCAGAGCGGCCACGCCCCGCGCGCCCCATTCGCAGCGAATGTCATATGGACTTTGATCCCAGAACCCCATCAAACCCTCCAGAGAACTGGCGCCCGCCAGCCTCGACATTATAGCTGACTATCGAGAATGGGACGCTGATTCTCACGGCTGTGAATCAGCGTCAATCAGCGCAAAACCCAGCGTTCATCAGCGTCCCATTCTGTATGCCGTCTGGTTGCCATACTATCGGCAAACGGGTAAAACCTGAGTCGGGAAGCTGCCCGCCGATCCTCATCGTCGCCTGGGGCCGCGCCCGCCCTTAACCACCACGTCAGTCTTGCGCAAGGAGTTAGAAGCATGATCACTCGTGATACGTTCACCGTCGAAGAGTGGGCGCAAATCGTCTCCGCGCCGGCGAAGGTCGGCGCGCTGGTCGTCACGGCCGACCCGTCGGGGCCGCTGGGTTTGCTTGGCGAGTTCCGCGCTATCATGGAGAGCATGAAGAGCTACATCGAGGCCCATGCCGCCGACAGCCCGCTGATAGGCGCGCTCAAGGAGTACATCTCGACGCGACCCAGCGCCGAGGAAGAGACTCAACTGAAACAGTGGGCCGAGAATCAGCAAGCCGAGATGAAGGCCAACCGGCCGCAGACACCGGAAGAGATGCACACCTTTGTCCAGGACAGCCTTTCGGCGACGATGACCTTGCTCCAGACCAAGGGCGCGACTGACGCCGATGTGCACTCCTTCAAGAGCATGATGTACGCCATTGCCGAGGGCGTCGCCAACGCCAGCAAGGAGGGCGGCTTTCTGGGGTTTGGCGGCCAGCTCGTTTCCGACAAGGAAGCGGCCGTTCTGACGGAACTCAAGAGCGAATTAGGAGTCTAGGCGTTCATTGAACCGCGCGCATGAGAGGAGGCTGCGCCTGCTGCTGCTCCCTTACGTGGTGGGCATCGGCCTCCTCTTCGTACTGCCGGCGCTGCTGTCGTTCGGCCTGGCCTTCTTGCGCTACGACGCGCTCAACCCGCCGCGCTGGGCGGGCGCGCTCAACTTCACCCTGGCGCGGACGGACGAACTCTTCGGCCTGAGCCTGACAAATTCACTGGCGCTGGTGCTGCTGCCCGTGCCGGCGCGCGTCTTCGGCGCGTTCCTGTTGGCGTGGCTGGCGCGGCGCGGCCGGCTGCGAGACCTGCTGCGCGCCGTTATCTTCCTGCCCAGCGCCATCCCCGCGTCAGCCTTCGCGCTGACCTGGCTATGGATCCTCAACCCGCTCTACGGGCCGCTCAACGCGCTGCTCGGTAGCCTGGGGCTGGGGCAGCCGGGCTGGCTGGCCGACCCACAGTGGGCGCGGCCGGGCATCATCCTGGCCCTGCTGTGGCTGGTGGGCGAGGGCTTCCTGGTAAGCTTGGCCGCGCTCTACGACGTGCCGCGCGATCTGGAAGACGCTGCCGCGGCCGATGGCGCCGGCCCTTGGGCCACGCTGCGGCACGTGCTGCTGCCGTTGCTCGCGCCGGTACTGTTGTTGCTCTGCGCTCGCGACGCGGTGCTGTTGCTCCAGGACTCGTTCACCACGACCTGGCTGCTGACCCAGGGCGGCCCCTATTATGCCACCTATACGTTGCCGCAGTTCATCTACGAGGCGGCCTTCGACCGGCTCGACTTCGGCGTAGCCGCGGCGGCGCTGTGGGCGCTGTACGTCCTGACTGGGTTGCTCGTGGCGCTGGTCTACGTTGTCGCCCGGCAATGGGGTGTGGGCACGAGCGAAGAGGATTTCCTCCTCTAATGTAACTTTCGGATCGCTCCGGCGCGGCGCGGGTGAGTTATAATGTGGACACTGCCATAGTCCACGTTTCATTTGTGTGATGCCGTACGTCCTGGCCCGTGCCAGGTTTCAACGGCAGGGAGCGATACTCGTGACAGCCCAAGCCCCCAAGTCTCGCCAGTACTACATCGATTGGCTCCGCGTCATCGCCATTTTCCTCGTCTTCTTCTACCACAGCATCCGGCCGTTCGGCAGCGAGTACTACCACGTCATGAACGATCGGTCGTACGCCAGCGTCGACATCATGCAGGGGATTCTGCCCATCTTTGGCATGCCGCTTGTCTTCCTCATCTCCGGCGCGAGCGCCTTCTATGCTCTGGGCAAGCGTTCAAGTGGGCGGTATCTGTGGGATAGAGCGCTCCGCCTGCTCGTGCCGTTCTTCGTCGGCATGGCGACCTTCATCCCCGTCCTCGTCTACCTGGAACGCGTTCATCACGGCGACTTCCAGGGCAGCTTTCTCGAATTCATGCGCCACTACTTCGATGGCCTCTACGCCTTTGGCGGCGACTTCGCCTGGATGGGGCTGCACCTCTGGTATCTGGCGATGCTCTTCATCTTCACGCT
>NZ_JAYRVJ010000071.1:0-8326 GCF_041918635.1 Promineifilum sp. (SeqCode) | reverse complement strand
GTATCGCCCGGCTGGAGCAGCGCGGTGTAGACGGCGCTGTTGGCCGGCGCGCCGCTGAGGGGCTGAACGTTGACGTAGAGGTTGTCGGCGCTGATGCCGTTGGCGGCGAAAAGCTCGGCCGCGCGCCGCCGCGCCAGCGCCTCCAGGATGTCGGCGTACTCCACGCCCTTGTAGTAGCGCGGGTCGCTGTAGCGCCGGTAGTGGGCTAACTCCATGTCCAGATCGAGAATCTCGGCCTGCGTCTGCCGGCGGCTCTCCTCGCGCGGATACCCCTCGGCGTAGACGTTGCCGAAGCTGCTGCCCAGCGCTTCCTGGACGGCATCCGGGGCCTCGCTCTCGCTGGCGATCAGGATGATCGAAGACGCCTGACGCGCGTCCTCGCCATCCAGGATTCGTTGCAGGTCTGGGTCTAACTCCGCCACCGACCCATAGAAAATCAGATTTCCACCCATCGTTGTACCTCCGGTGATCTCGCGGCTGGACCGTCGGATGCGTGACAGCCCGCCCGCACCGGCCCGTGGTCTTCGTCGCGTTGTTGCTGTTAAGGGGGATTTGGGAATTGACCGGCGGAACCATTGCCGGTTCCATGTGGCAGCAATCGGCTGCCCGATCGCTGCCATTGTAACACATTGGCGATCCGCGGCAATTGGAAGAATGGGACGCGGATAAACGCTGATTTGAACGCTGATTGATATGGCCGACTGTGAAACACGTCTGAATAATCTGCGAAATCTGCGAAATCTGCGGATAATCTCTTCACCATGAGCGACTTGCAACACACGCGCGTCGGCATCGTCGGCCTGGGGCTGATGGGCGGCTCGCTGGCGCTGGCCCTGCGCGGTCACGTCCCCTATCTGCTCGGCGTCGACCGCCAGCCGGCGACGCGCCAGGCGGCGCTGCGCGACGGGATCGTCGATGAGGCGGTCGAGGCGCTGACCCCCGACGCGCCCCCGGTCGATCTGCTGGTGCTGGCCACGCCGGTGCGCGCCATCCTCGACACGCTGACCCGGCTGCCCGCGCTGCGGCCGGACGGCTGCGCCGTGCTGGACCTGGGCAGCACCAAGCGGGCGGTCGTCGCCGCCATGAGCGCCCTGCCCGAACGCTTCCCGGCTATCGGCGGCCATCCCATGTGCGGCAAGGAGACGGCCGGGCTGGCCGCCGCCGCCGCCGATCTCTATCGCGGCCAGACCTTTGTCCTGTGTCCCTTGCCGGACGCGCCGCCGGCCGCCGAGCAACTGGCCCGCCAACTCATCGCCGCCATCGGCGCGCGCCCGGTGGTGCTCGACGCGGCCCGACACGACGCCACCGTCGCCGCCGTCAGCCACCTGCCTTACCTGCTGGCCGGGGCGCTGATGCGCGGCGCGGCCGATGAGCGCCTGTGGGCCATCAGCGCCTCCGGCTTTCGCGACACAGCGCGCCTGGCCGGCAGCGACCCGCGCATGATGCTCGATATTCTGCTGACCAACCGCGAGGCCGTGCTCGACGCACTGCGCGAGGCCGAAACCGAGTTAGCTGCCGTCCGCGATGCCCTGGCGGATGGCGACGAGGCGGCGCTGGCCGAGTGGCTGTCAGCAGCGCAGGTGGCCTATGCCGCCTATCGCCGCTTCAAGTCGGGCGAACACTTGCTGCCCGGCGCTCAGACATGACAGGTGGGCGACCAGAGGTGTCCAAAGCAGCAACGCAACTTGTGGCCGCCCACCTGTCAGGTCTTGCTTGTGGGATTGCCGGATTTTGACCGGCTGCTATAATGCCGCGTGCATAGACCCACAGCGGTTATGTTTCATGACAAGTGATTCTCGTGGTCCCCGTCGTAATTCCGGCGTACGCTTGCCGGTGTGGGCGCTGCTACTCCTGATTGTAGTGGGCCTTTTGTTGCTGATCCTCAGTTCCACGTGGCTCTTCCGCACGGTGCGCGGCCTCGCTTCGGTATCCGACGGCGTTGGGCCGGACTTCAATCCGGGCACAGGACAGACCGGTTCCGGCCAACTGGCGCCCGAGATTACCGGCGGCACGGTGGCCGCGCCGTCCGGCAGTATCTCCCCGGAGACGATCCCCGATTGGGTGGGGACGGAACGCCTCAACATCCTGCTGCTGGGCGTCGACCTGCGCTGCGACGAAGAGGGGCCGACCCACAGCGACACCATCATGGTCGCCACCATTGACCCGCTCAGCCGGACGGGCGCGCTCCTCTCGCTGCCCCGCGACCTATGGGTGGAGATTCCCGACTTCGGCGTCAATCGCATCAACCAGGCTTACTTCCTGGGCCAGGCGTATGAGTACCCCGGCGGCGGCCCCCAACTGGCGGTCGAAACGGTCGAGGCGTTCCTGGGCATCCCCATTCATTACTATGTGGCCGTCGACTTCCAGGCGTTCATCGATTTCGTCGATCTGATGGGCGGCATCGTCGTCGAGGTGCCTGAGCGCATCGAGGACCCGAGCTACCCGGACAATTGCTACGGCTACGACCCCTTCACCATCGACGTCGGCCAACAGCGGCTCGACGGCGCGACGGCGCTGAAGTACGCCCGCACCCGCGCCACCTTTGGCGGCGACGTGGATCGCGCCGGCCGGCAGCAGCAGGTCATCATGGCCGTCCGCGACCAGGCCACGCAACTGGACACGCTGCCCCAACTGCTGTTCAGCGCGCCCCAGCTGTGGCAATCTTTCCAGGCGCACGTGGACACGAACATGCAGCTGGACGAAGCGCTGCAACTGGGTAACCTGGTGCGCCAGATGCCGCGCGAAAACCTGCGCAACGTCGTGCTCGACTATAGCTACGTCTACAACGACACCACTTTCGACGGCCAGCAGGTGCTAGTGCCCGTGCGCGAGAAGGTGCGCGCCCTGCGGGACGAGGTGTTCGCGCCACCGACCGTGCCCACGCCGGTGATTGAGGCCCTGCCGACGGCTATTACCGTCGAAGATGCGCGCGTCGCCGTCTTTAACGGCACACCGACCTTTGGCCTGGCCGCCGATACGCAGGCGTACCTGCTCACCGAGAACGTCAACGTCACCGAGATCGGCAACGCGGACTCCGCTACCTATACATCGACCCAGATCATCGACTACGGTTCTCACCCCGGCACCGTGCAATATCTGGTCCGGCTGATGAACATCCCCCCGTTGAATGTCAGCACGGGCAGCAACCCCGCCGGCAACTTCGATGTGCTGATCATCCTGGGGAGCGACTGGCAAATCCCATAAGCTCCAGAGACCGGAAGCCACATGCAGAAGCGCGACTGGCCCTATCTGGTCTTTGGCATCCTGATCACCACCGTCGCGGCCTGCCGGTCGTCTATTGATAACAATGATCTGACCACTCTGGAACCGGAGTGGGTAGAAACCTCGACGGCGGCCATCGCCGGCCAGGAAACCGCCACGCCCGAGACCGACCCCGGCCCAACCGGTATACCCCTACCCACCCCGCAGCCTGCGGCCGACGAGCGGCAGACCCTGGGCAGCGACCGCGCCGGCCTATCGCTCCTCGTCCCGCCCACCTGGGTCAACTTGACCGACCAACTCGACATCCCGGCGATGGGCAACCGTCTGGGCATCAACCTGGTCTTTGCCGCCGACTCGGAACGGACGGGGCGCAGCCTGCTGGCGGGCAAATCGTTTACCGGCGGGGCCTATGTGTCCGGGCTGATCGTCACACCACCCGCGGCCGACGCCGACCCGGCGACGGTTCTCATCGACCTGCTGACAGCCAGCTCGCCGGCCGCCGTGCGCCTGACGCCGGCGACCCCCATCCGCTCGGCCAACGACGTGGCGGGGGTCGTCATTGACGTGGCCGACGGCCCCATCGGCCTGAACAGTACGGAGCCTAACGACCTGCGCACCCGCATCGCCCTCTTCACGCCGCCGCCGGCCAACGGCGCGGCGCCCACCTGGATCGTCCTGCTGTTCAGCGCTTCCACCGCGCGCTGGGAACAATACGCGGGCCTCTTCGATGAGATGCTGCAATCAGTTCGGGTCTACGGTGTTCGCCCCGGCGCGGAGGCGCAGGAGGGGAACGTCGTCGTTCGCGGCGAGTTGGCCGGCGACCGCGATGAGGTCAGCGCCACGTTGGAGCGCTCGGTCAACGACCTGTGGACGTTTACCACCGCCGGCAACCGCTACGCCAGCCTCTTCCTGCGCCCGGAAGCGCCCCAGCTCGATCTGGCCTTGACCCTGTTGGGCCCTGACCGCCAGCCCATCACCGCCGTGGACAACGGCTACGCCGGGGCGACGGAGTCGGCAACCGACCTGCTACTGACCCAGCCCGGTGTCTATATCATTGAAGTGAGCGACTTCTTCCGCGATTCCGGACGCTACAACCTGTCAATGGTTCTGTCGGATCAGCCACAGTACAGTGGCGGTGGCCCCATCGTTTTCGGGCAAACGCTGCAAGGGACGCTGCCGGCCAACGGGCAGCACGCCTGGGTATTTCAGGGCGTGGCCCGGCAGCAGGTCAGCATCGTTGTCGAGCCGGGCGCATCGACCTTCGACGCCATTCTCGATCTCTACGGCCCGGACGGCCAGCGCGTCATCGGTCTCGATGAGGGTTTCAGCGGCGACTCAGAGGTGCTCGCCAACTTCGAACTGCCCGCCACCGGCGAGTATGCCATCTTCGTGCGCAGCTTTTCGCCCCAGGGCGGCCCCTACACCATCTCGCTAGACGAGGGCGGCCAACCCATCGCCAACTTCCACGACGCCGGCGACCTGCGCTACGGCGAGGTACACCAGGAGTCATTGCAGCGCCAGGAGGCCCACGCCTGGTTCTTCCAGGGTGGGATCGGCGATCACATCCTGGTGCGCGTCACGCCGCTCAGCAGTACACTCGACCCCGACATCTGGCTACTGGATGGCGCGGCGGAGCGTGTGGCCGCCGCCGACGAGTTCGCGGCCGGCGAGCCGGAGACCATCGAATTGACGCTGGGCCGCGACGACCAGTACATCATCCTGGTGCGCGATTTCAACGGCGAGCCGGGCGACTACGAGATAGCCTTAGGGGCCGCGCCGGTCGCCACGCCGGAGACCGCCGGCTCGCTCAACTATGGCGACACAGTCATCGGCGTCGTGCAGTCCAACACAGCCGTCGCCTGGACGTTCAACGCTGAGGCGGGCGACGTGATCGACATCGACGTGCGCCCGGCCGAGTCCAGTAGCGACGTGGTGCTGGCGCTCCAGGGGCCGGACGGACGGACGGCGCTGGAGGTGGACAACAGCTCGGCCGGCGGCGGCGAGTCGGTTGCCGCCTTCGTTGTGACTGCCGCCGGCCAATGGCGGCTGGTTCTGCGCGAGTTCTTCGGCGGAACGGCCAATTATCAGTTGTCGCTCGATAGGGCGCAGTAAGACAGCAGGGGAGCGGGGGTGCAGGGGTGCAGGGGAGAGACCACCGACCACTCGCCCAGAAAGACACATCCATGCCCGAACTAACCGCTATCATCCTGACCCGCAACGAAGCCCGCCACATCGTGGCCTGCATCGACAGCTTGCGTTGGGCCGACCGGATCGTCGTCTTCGACGCCTGTAGCGACGACGACACGGTCGCGCTGGCCGAGGCGGCTGGGGCGGAGGTGCACCAGCGGTCGTTCGACAACTTCGCCGCCCAGCGCAACGCGGCGCTGGACAGCGTGACCACGGATTGGGTCTTCTTTGTGGACGCCGACGAACGGGGCACGGATGCCCTGGCCGAGGAGATTCGGCGGGTCATCGCCGAGCGGCCGGAGAATGGCTGGCACGTCCCGCGTCACAACGTCATCTTCGGCCGGGTGACGCTCGGCGCGGGCTGGTTCCCCGACTACCAGTTTCGCCTGTTGCGCCACGGCCACGCGCGCTACGTGCGGCCGGTGCACGAACTTGGCGAAGTGGACGGCGCGGTCGGCTACCTTCACAACCCGCTCATCCATCACAACTACCGCGACCCGGCCCACTTCCACGCCAAGCAGCGCTTCTACGTGGAGCACGACGCGGCCATCTTGAAGGATCAGGGCGTGCGGCCGAAGCCGCGCAACTTCGTCCTGCAACCGCTGCGCCACTTCTGGTGGCGGTTCGTCACACTAAAGGGGTATCGCGACGGCCTGCATGGACTGCGGCTCAGCCTGTATATGGCCTACTATGAGTGGCGCAAATACCGGCGGCTGGCGGCGTTGTGGCGGGGGTCGTAGGTAGAAACAGAACCCTCTCCCCAGCCCTCTCCCACAGGGAGAGGGAGCGGGCGCTCTGACTCCCTCTCCCCTTGGGAGAGGGGTGGGGAGAGGGTAGGAGATGGTGACAATGCCCATTGCGGTTGAGTGCAGCTTTGACGCGGACGGTTGGGTGCGGGTGCGGCGGGTGCGGCTGGATGACCGCTGGCACATGGTGGAGCAGGGCCGGCAGTGGGCCGACGAACAGGGGAAGCACGTGCTCGTCCTCCTGCCCGCGGGCGTGGCCGGGGGTGTGCGCGAACTGCTATTGCGGGCCGACACCCTGACCTGGGAGATGCGCGAGCTACCCGGCGGGCGGCAGGTCATGTAGCACAGGATTCTTATCCTGTGTCCGCGCCACGCTGTTGCAGCGCTCAGTCAGGAATGACTGAGCTACAGGGCGCGCCGTGATATAATGGAGCCGTCGGTCATAGCGTCCAAATGGAGGCCAACATGCCATCCCCATTTCCTGGAATGGATCCCTATCTCGAAGGCGAGTTGTGGCAGGAGTTTCACGAAACGCTCGCCGGCGAAATACGGGCGCAACTGCTCAAGGTGTTGCCGCCCAAGTACGTCGCTCTGCTCGCCAAACGATACGTCATTGAACGGCCGTCCGTCAGTTTGATGGCCCTGTCGTCTGAGCAGCACGTCATCTACCCCGACGTGCACGTCGCCGAGTTGCCGCGCGTGGCCGAGAGGCAGAGCGCCTACGCCGCGAGCGGCATGACCGCGCCATCCGTCCGGTCAATCGGCTTGACCAACGTGGGGACACCCGTCCTCACCGTGGAGATACGCGACGTGGCCCAGCGCCGCCTGGTGACGGTCATCGAAATCCTGTCGCCGGCCAACAAACAGGGGTATGGGGCGGTGGAGTATGACGCGCGCCGCCGGCTGCTGTTCGGCACGCACACCCACCTCCTGGAGATCGACCTGCTGCGGCGCGGCCTGCGTCTGACGTTCGAGGACGCGCCGCCGCCAGCCGACTACTACATCTACCTCAGCCGCTTTACCGACCGGCCCTACACCGACATCTGGCCTATCGGCCTGCGCGACCGATTGCCGACCGTGCCCGCGCCGCTGCTGCCGCCCGATGAGGACGCGCCGCTCGAACTCCAGCGGGCCGTGGACGCCTGCTTCCAGCTGGTCGGCTACGAACGGCTGCTGGACTACAGCGCCGCCCCGCCCCCGCCGCCCCTGAGCGAGGCCGACGCCGCCTGGCTGGCCGAGCGCCTCGCCGCGCGCTAACCGGATCGCCGGCGTCCCGCCGGCTCTTCCACAAGCTACCCACTCCGAGGAAACGATGAACAGCGAATCCCCCCGCCCGTTCCTCAAGCAACGACTGGCCTACATCGGCCTTGCCGTCACCATGGCCCTGGCCTGCCTGCTGGCCGCGCTGCAAATGCTGCGTTCGAGCGGCCCACTTTACGCCCAAGGCGATGTCCGCCTCTATTTGCCATCGGTGATGGGCATGCCCGGCTCCACGCGGCCGCCAACCGGGAGCTACACCTGCCTGGAGTATGAGTTTGGCCTGGTCTGGACATCAGAGGTCATCACCTTGAACGCCGACGGCAGCAGCATCTATGACTTCAGCCCGCCGTACCTGACGACCATGACCGGGACGTGGACGTACACGCCCTCCATCCGGCAAGTGGGCCTGACGAACTTCCGCTGGCCGACCGCGACCTACGAAGCGCCCAACCGCCTATGGGCCAGCGAGTACCTGCCCGAACCGGACTTTGAAGTCGCCCTGGAATGCCAGCGACGTTGAGTGGAACGTGTCCAGATGGCGACCCGATCCATGTTCCGGGGCCATAATCTGTGAAATCTGTGGATGCCTCTTGTGTCAGGCCGGAGCCAGGCCCGGCAGGATTCGCCACAGCGCGAACAGCGACATCCCGCCCAGCAGCGTCGCCACGCCCAGCGGTAACAGGTAGCCCGCCCATGGCCAGCGGCGGACGAACGGCCGCAACCAATACCCCCACCCCGCCGTGAAGCCGATGGCGATGGGGATGAGCGCCGGGAAGAGGTAGCGCCCCTGGTGCTGGACGAAGGTCAGGTTGTAGGCGACGTGCAGCCCCAGCGTCAGCAGGAACGTCAGACCCAACACCAGCCAGGGCAGCCGGTGGTGGGGGGGGGGGGGGGGGGGGGGGGGGGGGCGC
>NZ_JAYRVJ010000070.1:0-39005 GCF_041918635.1 Promineifilum sp. (SeqCode) | reverse complement strand
CGCGCGTTCAGCGCGGCCATTGACCGGCAACGGCTGGTGGAGGAGATCTACGAGGGCCGCGGCCTGCCCATGCGCCACGCCGGCGTGCCCGGCGCGGTGGCCGCCATCCCGGCCGATGAGGTGGGCGTCGGCTACAGCCCCGATTACGCCCGCCTCCAGATGGCGGCCAGCACCTTCCGCAGTTGCAAACTGATGCCCGAAGTGCGCATGCTGGTCAGCTCGGCCGACCTCTCGCTGCAGCTGGCGGAGTTGATCCGCGATATGTGGGTGGAGGAGTTGGAGTGCGTGCCGGAGTCGATCAGCATCGAGCAGGTGCAGTTCGGCGAGTTGCTGGCGGCGACGGCGCGCGACGCGCTGGGCCGGCCCGACCTGTGGGAACTGGCCTGGGCGCCGACGATGCCCGACACCCACAACCTGCTCAGCGACCTGCTGCACTGCGAGGACAGCGAGAACCGCCAGAACCGCGACTGCTTGGAGGCGGACACGCTACTGCGCCAGGCCGGCACAGCCCTCGACCCGGCTGAACGCACCGCGCTCTACCGGCAGGCCGAGGCGCTGTTTTTCAACGAGGACGGCCTTTTCCCCATCGCCCCGCTCTACGTGCGCGGGCGGGAGATCGTCGTCCACGACTGGGTGACCTTCACCCCGGCCGCCTTCGGCGGCCAGCACTGGGATCGGATCACGCTGGATGCGTCGTTGAAGGCGCTGGAGCGCAGCCGGTCATAAGGGAGTTATCAGTTCGCGGCCAGCGCGATGGGAGCAGGGCTGACGGCGTGGCTTGTTTCCACCAGGTGAAAGAACCAGTCGGTGAATTGCTCGCCGCGCGCGCCGAGCCGGTTGAAGGCCGTGTCCAGCAAGGCTCGCAGATCGCGCCGGCCTCGCTCCTTATACTGGGCAATCGACGCGGGAAGACCCGGCCCCAGTCGCCCGATAGCCAACCGTTGGTTGATGCCATAACACCATGGCAACAAAACGCCGGTCTCATCGATGATGACCGGGTTGACGAGATCGGACAGGAACGTGGGGCCGGCATTCTCAATTGTCAGGGTGGCGTAGTCATCGCGCCGCGTACTCGCCACGACGGTCGGAGCCAGATCGAGTTGGATTCTGAGGCCGTCGTTCGCGTCGAGTAGCGCGGCGACCACGTAGGCCCGCGCTTTATCAGCATCACTCAGGCTGAGGCGGTGGGCCAGTTGCCGCCCGCGGCCCGTGGCCGCAAAGGGGTGAAATTGGACCAGACCAGCCCCTTTCTCTTGGGCGAACTCCACGGCCCAGGGCATGTCGATCAGGGATTCGCGCGATACACAATAGGCGATGCCGCGCTGTACATCCCGCTCGGCCAACCGATCGAGCGCCCGGTCGGCGTGAGCAAAGGCCCGCGCGTCGCGCCGCAACTCGTTATGAAGTTCAGGCCCGCCGTCGAGGCTGACGGCCACCAGATTGACGTACCGGGCGATAAAGTCCAAAAGGTGGCCGCCGACGGGCGCGCCGTTGGTGATGAGGTTCACCTGATAGCCAAGTTCGACCGCGGCCTGCCCCACGGTCTTGACGTGTGAATAGAGCAGTGGCTCTCCGCCGGAAAGGCTGAGCACCTCATACCCTTCCGCTCTCAGCAGGGCCAGGGTGTGAAGAATCGCCTGCGGGTCGAGCTCGCCGCGCACATTTGGGCCGGAGGCGCTGTAGCAATGCTGGCAGGCGAGATTACAGAATCTCGAGGCGTGAAGATGCACCACACGCGCGGGCATGAAGCCGGAACGGGAAGAGCCACTGTCACTCATGTTTGCCTCAAATGTGGGCTTCGGGGATCGCGTCGAAACTGTGTGTGACGCGGACGTGCAGAATGTCGGGCCAGGGGATGCCCCAGGGGAAGATCTCGATGCCCTTGACCTGACCCCCGTCGACCTGGATAAGCTCCGGCAGAATGCGCCACCATTCCTTATCCCCGATGAAGTAGTCGATGCAGATCCCGTAGGCGCAAACGTCGAGACCGTGAATCTTGTGCTTGACGGCCGTGATTTGCTTGGCGGCCACGCCAATGGCGTCATCCGAAATCTGGCGACCGGCCACGGCTCGCGCCAGGGCCGCGCGTACACCCTCAAAGTCATTAGCCATTACTGCGTCTCCTTTTCACAATACTGTACTCGTGGTGATTGTTCGTCTTTCCCGGAATCAAGGTACTCTATGTCCCGCGCGTTATCGAGATCAGTCGTTCGATCCATCCTCCCAGCCCGCGGATCGGCTCGCTTGCGGCGATCCGTGGGACGCGATATATACGGTTGTGCGGGCAGCCAAGCGAAAAACAAAGGCTTCCATCTCTGGAAGTGGTGTGGCAACGTTGACATAGTACAAGAAGCCGCTTGGTGATGTCAACATTGGGAAAATTGGCACAAATCGATATATATAGACGAGATCATGAGTGATAAGGAACAGGCCAGAACGGGTTGGCCGGATGTCGCCCGAGCGTGGGGGCTGGAATTGTCGGCCGGGCAGCTGGCCCAGTTTTCCGCCTATGAGGCGCTGCTGCTGGAATGGAACGAGCGCATCTCCCTGACGGCCATCCGCGCCCCGGAGGAGATTCGCGTCCGCCACTTTCTCGACTCGCTGGCCTGCGCCACGGCTACTGGCCCGCTGGACGGCCGCGCCCTCATCGACGTGGGCAGCGGCGCGGGTTTCCCCGGCCTGCCGCTGAAAATCCTCTACCCTGGCCTGCGCCTGACGCTGGTGGACAGCGTCGGCAAAAAGGCGCGCTTCCTGGAAATGGTCGCGGCCGAGTTGGGGCTGCGCGACGTGACGGTGCTGGCCGAGCGGGCCGAGACGTTGGGCCAGGACGCCGCCCACCGCGAGCGCTACGACTGGGCCGTCGCCCGCGCCGTGGCCGAGTTGCGCGTGCTGGTGGAGTTGCTGCTGCCGCTGTGCCGGGTGGGCGGGGCGGCCCTGGCCCAGAAGGGGGAAAGCGCGGCTGAGGAGATGCGCGCCGCGACCGGGGCTATCGCCGCGCTGGGCGGCGGCGCGCCGCGGCTGTCGCCGGTTCAGTTGCCGGGCGTGGCCGAAACGCACTACCTGGTCGTCATCGACAAGCGCCAGCCCACCGACCCGCGCTACCCCCGTCGCGCCGGCGTCCCCCACAAGCGGCCACTCTAAAAAAGAGCTCACGCAAAGGACGCGAAGAAGCAAAGAACGCCAAGAAGAGATTAAGGGTTTCTTCTTGGCGTTCTTTGCTTCTTAGCGCTCTTTGCGTGAGCCTCTTCTCTTCATCCCCGTCCGTTCTCGCTCAGCACGGCGCGGGCCAACACCTTGAGCCGGTCAAGCTCCTCATATGCCCCGGCCAGGATTCGCTCCGGGTTGGGCACGAGGCCGGCGTCGCTGGCGATGCCCAGGTAGACCTGCCCGGCGTAGCTCAGGATGCTGATGCCCACACCCAAGCGCCCCGCTTGCGGAACCCAGAACATGACTTCCTTCAGCGGCTGCCCGGCCAGATAGAGCGGGATGGGCGGGCCGGGCACGTTGGTCAGCACCACGGTCGCCTTTGGCTCCAGCGTGCGCACCACAAACTCGCGGTAGGCGTCGCCGCCCAGGCCCATCGAGCCGAGCACGCCCAGCGTCACCGGCGCTTCAGCCGAGCGCTTCAACTCCAGCATGCGCCGCCGCACTTCAGTCAGGCGCATCAGCGGCTCCTCGATACTGATCGGCAGCGTCAGGAAGACCAGGCCGAACTTGTTGCCCAGCTTGCCGCCGTCGGCCTCGCCGCGCAGGTTGACAGGTACGGCGGCGCGGAACTCCAGGTTCTCGACGTCGTCGCCCGCGGCCACCAGATAGCGGCGCAGCCCGCCGGCGATGGCCGTCACCAGCACGTCGTTAACCGTGCCGCCCAGGCCGTTTTTGATGAACTTGACGTCGGCCAGCGGGATGGCGTGCGACCAGGCGGCGCGCTTCATCACGCCCAGCTTGCCCTTCAGCCGCGTGCGCGGGTCAGCGCTGCGGGCCAGCAGCCGGCCGGCGGCCAACCCCAGCCCTACCCCCTGTTCCCCCCACTGCCGCACCCGCCCCGCGTCCTGCACCGCCGTCAGCGCCCCCTGCACGGCCCGGCCGGCCGTCTGGCGCATGAAGCCGAGCGTGTGGCCCACGTCGCGCGTCAGGCCGCTCAGCAGGCCGCCCTCTGGCAGCTTGCCGACCGGCTCGCCGGGCGCCAGCGGCGCGTCGGGCCGGAAGTCGGTCATGGACAGCAGCACGCCGACCAGGGCGACGCCGTCGGCCACGCAGTGGTGGATGCGGGCCATGACCGCGCACCCCTCGCCATACCCCTCGATGAGATAGAACTGCCACGGCGGGCGGGAGAAGTCGAGCGGCGTGGACATCAGGCTGCTGACCAGGTCTTGCAGCGCCGTGTGGTCGCCCGGCGCGGGCAGGGCCAGGTGGTGCAGATGGCGGCCGAGATCGAAGTGGGGATCGGTCTGCCAGTAGGGGCGCAGCAGGGGCGGCCGGACGACGCGCTGCCGGAAGCGCTCATAGCGCAACCAGCGATACTCCAGCACCCGGCGAATTTGATCGATGCCCAGCGGCCGGTCAAAGGTGATGACGGCGTTGACCATCATCAGGTTCGTCGGCTCCTCCATACTGAGCCAGGCGACGTCGACGGGGGACATGATCTCGGTTTTGCTGGACACTAGGCGATCTCCTTGTTGTCGATCATTATAGCAGGTGACGGAAGACCTGTCAGGTGGGCGGCCACTGGTACTCTGATAGGAACGGAGCCTTGTGGCCGCCCACCTGTCAGGTCTGTATAATGATCTATTGGAAGGAGATAACCCTTGACGAATAAAAAAGAAGAAACAATCCGCAAGATTCTATCCGAAGCGAGAACCATCGCCGTCGTTGGCTTCTCGTCGAACCCTCAGAAGGCCGGCTATTATGTGCCCGCCTACCTCAAGAAGCAGAGCTACGACATCTACCCCGTCAACCCCAATCTGACCGACGGGCTGGGCGAGCCGGCCTACGCCTCGCTGGCCGACGTGCCGCGGCCGGTCGATCTGGTGCTGCTCTTCCAGCGCAGCGAGAATGTGCCGCCCTTTGTGGATGAGGCCATCGCGATCGGGGCCAAAGCGGTGTGGATGCAGCAGGGCATCGCTCACCCTGAAGCGGCGCGCAAGGCCGAGGACGCCGGGCTGGACGTGGTGCAGGACGCCTGCATGCTGGTGGAACACCGCCGCTGGACGTAGGGGCGGGTTTCAAACCCGCCCACCTACCAACCAGTGCCCTCACGTAGGGGCGGGTTTGAAACCCGCCCACCTACCGACCACCGCCCTCACGTAGGGGCGGGTTTGAAACCCGCCCCTACAAAACGGCGCGCAAAAAACGGGGCTGCCTTCCGGCAGCCCCGTTCTCTATGCCCGCGTCAGAAGCCGAGGCCGCTAACAGCCCGGCGCGGCGTTGCAGAGCACGACGATGTTGCTCGACGAGAAGCGCGCCGCGCCCATGATGTTGTTGGGGTTGCCCACCCCCTGCTCATAGCTCATCACGTTGTTGATCCAGTTGTTCACCCCAAAGCTGCGCACCCACGGCCCGCCGGAGTGCCCGCCGCCGCTGTTACAGCCGATCTGCATGATGTCCGTGCCGGCCTTGGAACTGGTGCTGTCGCACACCCAGGTGTACTGGCCGGAGTTGTACTTGGCCGGGTAGCCGACGGTGCGAATGTTCTGGATGTAGCCCTGGTTCCACGACCGGCCGAAGTAGCCGACCGCCTGGTGGACGCCCTTGCCTGTGCTGTTAGAGCCGACCTCCACCACGGCCACGTCATAGCGGATGGCGCTGGCGAAAGCCGGAGCGTTGACGTAGCCATTGGGGATCCAGGCCCGCGTCCAGACGAATTGGCCGTAGGGGCAAGCGCCGTTGCGGTAGGCCGGGCAGAAGGTCATGTTCGTGTACCACTTGTTGCCGACCGTGTCGAATACGCAGTGGGCGGCGGTCACGATGGTGTTGGGACCGATGGGCGCGGCGGTGCACCAGGAGCTGCCCGGCGTCCGGAAGCTCATGCGCCCGATCATGCGCCAGGGTTGTGTTTTCCAATACTGGGTGTAGTAGTTGCCCAGAAAGCTGGTGAAAGGGATGGCCGGGTTGGGGCCGAGCGGGTTCTGCGCGGCGGCGGCCCACTCTTCCGGAAAGGCGAGTTCGGCCGCGGCCTGGGCCCCTGGCTCCGGGGCGCTGCCGGGGGCAAAGCCGGGCGCGCCGTCGCTGGGCAGCAGGTTGCTTTGCTCAACGGCGGCGGCCAGTTCCTCCGCCGTCACGCCCATCACGTTGAGCGGCTGGGCCTCCATACGCGCCCGGCGCGTTGACCACATCCGCCGCGAGGCCCGCTGTTCCTCGGGGCTGGCGGCCGCGGAAGTCACCTCGCCGGCGGCGGCCGGCGAGGCCGGCTCGTCGCTCTGGGCCGCGCGGGCCATAGAGACACTCAGCCACAAGGCGAGCGCCAAGAAAACGACAACAAAGGTCGCTACACGGAACTTGCGCGTCATCACTTTCCTATCTCCTGATTGTTAATGGACATCTACTCGAACACCGGTGGGCTGGCGCGACGGCCAGAACGGCTTCCCTCTTGGACGGACTCTTCGCCATCCCCGCCGACGCGGGCAGTCAAGGGCGTGGCACAGGAAAAATTACGTAGCATATATTAAGAAAAAACCGTTCCGAAAGATACGGGCATTTTACTCAAACCTGAGTGCCGCCAGGCAAGAAACGAGGCCGCCCGTGGGCGGCCTCGTCCTGTCGCTATCTACTCAGGAATCTGCGCGCCGACCAGGCCGGCGCTTAGCAATTGGGCACGGCGTTGCACAGAATCACGATGTTGTCGGACGAGAAACGCGCCGCGCCCATCGTGTTGCCGGCCTTCGTGCCACCGGTGTAGTAGTAGCTCATCACGTTGTTGACGTAGTTAACAGCGCCAGTGATATTGGGCTTGTAGTTCTTGATCCACGGCCCGCCGGAGTGGCCGGGGCCGCTGTCGCAACCCATCTCCATCACGTCCGTGCCGGCGGCGAACGTCTCGGCGATGCAGACGTAGCTGAACTTGCCGCTGTCCTTGGCCGCCGGGTAGCCGATGGTTGTGATCAACTGGGTGTAGTCGAAGTTCCATGACCGCCCCAGCCAGCCGACGACGTTATCGACGCTCTTGCCGCCGGGCGTGGACAGGATGACGATGGCCACGTCCCACCGCAGCGCGCCGCTGAAGTTGGGGGCGTTGATGTAGTTGGTCGGAATCCAGACCTGCGTATAGGGGAAGCTGCCGTAGGGGCAGGCGCCGTTCTTGTGGGCGGGGCAGAAGGAGAAGTTGTTGTACCACGTGTTGGTGGCGGTATCGTAGACGCAGTGGGCCGCGGTCACGATGACGTTGTCGCCGATGACGCTGGCCGAACAGTAGCCGGCGCTGAAGAACAGCTTGCCGATGGCGCGATAGGGGTACTTCTTCCACATCTCGGCGTACTTGTTGCCGGTGAAGGAGGTGTAGACGCCGGCCGTGCCCGCGGGGGCAATGGAGGCGCCCTCGATGGCCGCTTCGGCCGCCGCGCCCGTCAGAGCCGGGAAGCCGGCCGCCGCGGCTTCGTCAGCGCCCGCGCCCGGCGCGCCGCCAGGGATGTAGCCGGGCAGGCCGGCCGGGGCCGCCGCGGCGTTCATCAACGCCAGCGCTTCGGCCATCTGCTCCGGGGTCACACCGGCTACGTCCAGCGGCTTGGCCGCCAGACGCGCCGCGCTCGTCCACTGGCCGGCGGCGGCCTGTTCGGCCGCGCTGGCCTGCCGGGAAGTCACGCCCCCGGCCGCGGCGGCCGGGTCGGCCTGGCGCTCGCTGCCGGCCGCGCCGGCCAGCGACGAACTCAACAACATAGCCATCGCCAGGATGGCGGTAACAACGGTAAGAACACGAACACTGCGCTTCATTTTTCTTTCTCCTGATTGTGCGCGAACGCGAACGACTAGATGGACAACGGTGGGAAACTATCGCCCCGCCTTGCCGCTACTGCCCGATTCGATCCGCTGGTGAAGCCTGAAAGGCTATCTGAGTCTGGCGACGATCAGCATTATAGGAAGCAAAACGGACGCCTATTCCCGCTATTGGCCGCCATATCCCGCTTGTCAGACAAAGGGGAAAGGGCAACCTGACTTGGTGAGCAAACTACTGGGTGAGCACAATCGAGCCGGTGAAGCTCCCGACAATTTTGCGGCTACTAACTACCCCCTCGGCGCCCCTTTGAGGTGGGGCGCACGTCGAATGACACTACTATTATAAGTAGAATGGGTCGCGCAAAGCTATGGCCTTTTTACTGGATATTAGTACGTAATACATAGAGAAGGGCTGCCTTGCGGCAGCCCCATCAGCCCTTGCAATCGCCCGCGCCCACCAGTGGGCCGCCGCAGCGACGGGCTCTGTCAAACCTAGAGAACGGCGACTACGCCAGCGAAGTTGAGCAAGTCGACCATCGTGAACTCATCCAGCGCAGCGCCCGGCAGGGTCGGCGTCCAGTGCGGGTCCTGTCTCAGGTAGGAGAGCGCATCCCCCTGCAACAGACCGATGAACACCTCGGCCACGATGCGGCCGCCCACCGGCCCCAACCGCTGCCCGCCCTCGCAGACATCGGCCTCGCGCAAGACGTAGAACCAGAGCGGCGTGCGATTGTGCAGGCGCAACGGCTGGAGGTCGGCCAGGTCGGCCGGCGCCAGCTCCGTCACGCTCATGGCGCGGGCCACAGCCTGGCCGGACGGCAGCGCGAACGTCAGATGGCGCAGCAGGTTGCGTTGGGCCAACGACTGCACGTCGCCAGGGGCGAACCCGGGCAGGTCGAACAGCACCGTCGACAGGCGCGTGTCGATCTTTTTGTTCTGGCGCACGCGACCGTCGCCGAAGTCGAAGAACGTCTGCCAGTCAATGAAGCGGCCCGGCGCGCGCTTGCCGCCGCGCATGTCAGCCGGGTCGACGCTATCGGGCAACCGGTCGTCGAAGATGAGCTTGAACACCTGCGAGTTGACGTCGGACGGTAGCGGCCCAAAGTTGGCGCGGTAGGACGGCCGGACCTGGGAGTGGCCGAACCGGAAGGCCGCCACCGCGAACTCGACCGGGATGAACGGGTGGTTGCGCCACTCATAGAACTTGCGGCCGTTCGCCAACACGTCGTCCACCACGGCCTGGCCGACCGTCTTGGCCAGATACTCGTGGACGACAATCCACTGGTAATGCCAGCGCACTAACCGCTGCGCCTCGGCAAACACCTCGGCCGGCTGCGTCAGGCCAAGATTGAGTTGCACGTGGTCGACGACGGCGTTATGGAACTTCAGCATCGCCAGTTGTATCTGCGAGACGATCAGGTTCTCGTCGTTGCGCGGGTCGCCGGTCAGGGCGACGTTCTGACTGTTGCGCGGCACATCGAAGCGCGGCATGCCGCCGGCCGACACGGCCGTCGCGCCGGGAATCTCCTCCACCAGCAGCTTGATGCCGCCGGTGGTCTGGTCATAGAGGTGCGGCGACGCGCCCGGCCCGGAGCCATAGACGCTGTCCAGTTCGAAGACCGGATTGCGGAAGTTCTGGATGGCTTCGGGGTCGGTCTGCCGTTCCAGGCTCGACGTTGGGTCGAAGGTCATGTCGTGGTCGATGAACTGGCCCAGGAACGTCATGCCCGCCGTCAGCACCGGGTTGTCAGAGTTGTTCAGGCTGAGCGCCGGGTTGACGATCAGGTCACGGGCCAGATTAGGGTTGGCGACGATGTCCATGTCGTCGCCCGCGTCCATCAGGCCGCCCGGCTGGCCAAGTTCGCGCAGCGCGGCGCGCATCGTGGGCGTGTCGGTCGAGAAAGGCGGCAGCATTGGGAACAGCCGGCCGAACTTGCCCTGCTCGTAATAGGTCGACCGGGGCGGGTTCTCGCCCCCCAGTGGGTAATGCCCATGCCGTGTCATTATTCAATTCTCCCTGCTTATGGACTAACAGTGGATAAATCGGCTGCTCTGGCACGAGTAAAGCCGTTGCGGTTATCATAGAGGATGCTATATGGCTGAATTCCCGCAATTGCCAGCTAAATCCCGTTTGGCGCGCCCGGCGCGTCCTGCAACTTCCCTGGTGGCCGGGGCGTATAGCTGAGTGGAGGTTAAGACCATGAGCAACGAGATCAAGGACTTGAAGGATATGGAGCGCGCGAGCGGCGAGCCAGATAGCCTGGACGACAAACGCGGCGCGAGCATGGCCTGGCTGCCAGGACTGATCCTCATCGGCGTGGGCGTCGTCCTGCTGCTCGGCAACTTCACTGACTTCCGGCTGGACAACTGGTGGGCGCTGTTCATCCTCATCCCAGCCTTCGGCAGCCTGGGCAACTTCTGGCGCGCCTATCGCAACGCGGGGCGCTTCAACGACGAAGCCCGCGGCTCGTTCATCGGCGGCATCATCCTCCTCTTCATCGCCGCGGCCTTCCTGTTTAGCTGGAACTGGGCCTACGTCTGGCCGTTCTTCCTCATCATTGGCGGCATTGGCGCCCTCCTTTCCGCGCGCGGGGATTAACCTTGTAGCGCGGGATGGTATCCCGCGTCTTCGTCCCGCCCAGAACGCGGGATACCATCCCGCGCTACAAGTTGACAGTTCGCCAGGAGGTTACGTTATGCGTCATAGCGGCCTATTCTGGGGCACCCTGCTCATCCTGCTCGGCGTCCTGTTCCTGCTCAATAGCTTCGGCCTCCTGCCCGGCAACGTCTGGCGGCTCTTCTGGCCGCTGGCCCTCGTCCTGTTCGGCGTCGTTTTGCTGATCGGGGCCTTTCGAGCCGGCAACGCGCCGCGCGCCGAGCGCCTGGCCCTGCAACTCAAGGGTTTTGAGGAAGCGGCCGTCGCGTTCCACTACGGCGCGGGCCGCCTGACGCTGGGCGATGGCGCGGCCCCCGACGAGTTGCTCAGCGGAACGTTCGGCGGCGGCGTGGAGCACCGGCTCCACGACGAGGGCGAACGCGCCCACGTCTCCCTGCGCTCGCCGGAGACGTTCTTCTGGGAGTGGTGGTCGTGGCGCGACCGGTCATGGGACGTGGCCCTCAACGGCGACATCCCGCTGATGCTCGACCTGGACACCGGCGCAGCCGAGGTGGTGGCCGACCTGAGCCGCACACAGACGAAGCGCCTGTCGTTGCGCACCGGGGCCAGTAGCAACGACATTACCCTGCCCGCCGCGGCCGGCCACACGCGGGTGGACGTGGAGGGCGGCGCGGGTTCGGTCGTCGTGCGCGTGCCGGAGGGGGTGGCGGCGCGCGTCGCGGGCAGCGTCGGCGCGGGCGCGTTGAACGTCGACCGTGCGCGCTTCCCGCGGGCCGGCGCGGCCTGGCAGTCGGACGGCTACGAGACGGCCGCGCACCGGGCCGAGATAACCGTCAAGTTCGGCGCGGGCGAAGTGAAGATAATTTAGAAGAAGAATCCACAGATTTCGCAGATTACACAGATTTTTGGCGGCGTGTGCGCAAGGTTGGACGCTGCCTCCCCCGTTTATTGCGAAAACCCTATATCTTGCCTTATAATTGTTGCAATGGCGCAACAGAGACAAGGGATGTGTGATTTACACGCCCCAACTCGAACGCAAGGGAGTGGCCAAGGCCACCCCCTCCTGAACGGGCGCTTGCCGGAAGGAGTAAGCCAAACGGTTAACACTTTAAGGGGATGTCACAATGACACCCCCTTGTAGCAGGAGTAAGTCAAGGGGTAGCCAAATTGGCTACCCCTTGACAAGCGAGAGATCATTTTGATCCACCCTTGACCGGGTTAGCCAGCTAAGATAAGAGGACAACTCTCAGAGCTTAGGCGGTATGGGCATGAGTGACAAGGCGCTTGCAGTCATTGAGCAACGAAACGTGGATTTTTACGGCGACAGCCTTACTGCTGTACGCTCCGATGACGGTCAGATTTACGTCGCGTTGGCCCAGATGTGCCAGGCATTGGGCATCGATATACAGGCACAAACGCGGCGCATTCAAAGGCTTGAGATTCTAGCCAATGGGTTCAAAGGGGTAGCCAAATTGGCTACCCCTGGTGGGATACAGCGCGGTTACGTCTTGCGTGTCGACCTTGTGCCGCTCTGGCTCTCAGGCATTCGCACCTCAGCCGTCAGCGACGACGTTCGCCCCAAGCTCGAACGCTTCCAACGCGAAGCGGCCAAAGTCCTGTGGGAAGCGTTCCAGTCCGGCCGCCTGACGGCCGACGTGGACTTCGACGCCCTGCTGGCCCAGGACTCGCCCGAAGCCCAGGCGTACAAGATGGCCCAGGCCGTGATGCAACTGGCGCGCAACCAGTTGCTGCTGCGTGCCCAACTGTCCGACCACGAACAACGGCTGGAGGCCATCGAATCGCACCTGGGCGACCCCGGCCGCTACGTGACCGCCGACCAGGCCAGCCAGATCAGCCAGGCGGTCAAGGCCGTGGCGCTGGCGTTCAGCAAGAAGAGCGGCCGGAACGAGTTCGGCGCGATCTACGGCGAGCTGTATCGCAAGTTCGGTATCACCGGCTACAAGATGCTCCCCGCCCGCCGCTTCGACGAGGCGATGAAGTTCCTGACCGACTGGCATGAAGAGCTGACGGGGGCGCTGCCGTTCTAGCGTACTCAGACCTGACAGGTGGGCGGCTAAAGGCTTCGTCCCCCCCGGAGTATCTGTGGCCGCCCACCTGTCAGGTTTTCAGTCAATCACCAACAACTAACGACCAATCACAAACCGCGCTACAATCTGCCGAATCTGCCGAATCTGCGGATGAAACATATGACCAGAACCATCGCCATCGCCATGCAGAAAGGCGGGGTCGGCAAGACGACCACCACGGTGAACCTGGCCGCGGCGCTGGCCGAGATGGGGCGGCGCGTGCTGGCCGTCGACCTCGACCCGCAGGGCAACCTGACCCAGCACGCCGGCCTTGACCCCGACCGCGTCAGCCCTACTATCTACGACGCCCTGCGGGCCGAAGTGGATGGCGGCACATCCGACCTGCCGGCCGCTATCTATCGCACGGCCGAGGGCTTTGACCTGTTGCCCAGCCAGCCGGAACTGAGCCTGGTGGAGGTGGCGCTCATCAACAGCCTGAGCCGCGAGCGGGTGCTGGCCGGGCTGCTGGGCGACGTCACGCCGGCCTACGACTACGTGCTCATCGACTGCAACCCGTCGCTGGGGTTACTGGTCATCAACGCCCTGACCGCCGCCGACAGCGTCCTCATCCCCATCCAGACCGAATACCTGGCCGCGCGCGGCGCGCTGATGATCCTGTCCACCATCGAAACCATTCGCCGCAAGCGGCTCAACCCGCACCTGACCGTGGAGGGCATCCTGCTGACGATGGCCGACGCGCGGGCCACACTCACCCGCGACGTGCAGGAGGCGGTGCAACAGCAGTACGGCCGCGACATCCGCATCTTCACCACCGTCGTCCGCCGCTCCGTCCGCTTCGCCGAAAGCGCCGCCGCCGGCCAGAGCCTCGTGGCCTACGACTCGCGCAGCGCGGGGGCGAATGCATACCGGGCAATCGCCAAGGAGCTTGAGAAGAATTAGGAATTAGGAATTAGGAATTAGGATAAGACGTAGCAAACTTGCTACACTCAATGTTTAGTTGGCTATGAAAGAGGGTAATGTTCTGCGCGACAAGAGCTATGCTTTTGCCTTGCGCGTGGTTAAGACAAGTCAATATTTGACGGGCGAGAAACATGAGTACGTTCTATCAAAGCAGCTTCTTCGCTCGGGCACAGCGATTGGGGCCAACGTTGAGGAAGCGCTCGGCGGACAGTCGGATAAGGATTTCTCTGCGAAACTAGCTATTGCCTATAAAGAGGCTCGCGAAACGCATTACTGGATTCGCCTCTTGAGAGACAGCGAGTACCCATCTTCCGCACAGTCTGCCTCGCTCTTAACCGACGTAGACGAACTGCTACGCATCCTGGGCAGTATCCTCAAGACAATGAAAAGCAGAAACCTGAACCATTAGGAACTAAAGATTTAGGATGTGGAAGACTTCTGAATTCCTAACTCCTAATTCCTAATTCCTAATTCCTAATTCCTATGGCACGCAAAAAAGCTCAGATCAACCTGGCCCAGTCGATTCAGCCGCGCGGCGGGGACTTCGACCGGCTGTTCACAACCGAGGCCGACGCCGAGCAGGCCGCCGGCCTCCAACTGCTGGCCGTTCGCCTCGACGCCATCGATGCCGACCCCGACCAGCCGCGCAGCACCTTCAACGAGGACGCCCTGCGCGAACTGTCGGAGAGCATCCGCCAGGACGGCGTGATCCAGCCTATCGAGGTCACCCAGTCGAGCGCCGGCCGCTACCTGATCGTCCACGGCGAGCGGCGCTGGCGGGCGGCGCAACTGGCCGGCCTGGAAACCATTCCCGCCGTCGTCCGCCGCCGCGACTACGACGAGGTGACGCGCTTCGTCCGCCAGGTGGTGGAGAACATCCAGCGCGAAGACCTGAACGACGTGGATCGCGCCGCCGCCCTGCTGCGCCTGCGCAAGCTGATGCAGGAGGAGGTGGACGCCGCCCGCCGCGACCGCGGCCGGACCGCCGACGCCCCCAAGGACGAGCCGTGGAGCGGCAAGGTCACCTGGGCCAAGGTGGGCGGCCGGCTGGGCTACTCCCGGCAGCGCATCCACCAGCTCATCCAGCTGCTCGACCTGCCGGACGAGATCAAGGACGCCGTGCGCGATGGCGTGCTGAGCGAGCGTGACACGCGGGTCTACCAGGGGCTCACCGCCGTCCAGCAGCGGGCGCTGCACCGGGCGCGGCTGGCCGATGCTCTGGATGCGGGCGAAGTGCGCCAAATCGCCCGCTTGTTACGCGAAGCGCCCGACCTAACGGTGACACACGCGACGCGGCTATTGCGACAGGCGGCGCAGGAAGCGGCCGACGACCGACCGCCGGCTGCCGATTCTTCCATCTCCCCCGCTCCCCTGCTCCCCCGCTCCCCTGCCGGCGAAGAACCCGCTCCCCCCTCTACCGACACCCTGCCCGACCCCCTCTACCCCACCCGCCTTGGCCGGCCGACGAGCATCGAGCGGCTCGACTGGGTGCGCGGCCACCTGGCCCGCATCGACCGGCAAGGGCTGACGGCCGCCGAGCGCAAGGAGATATTGCGGCTGTTGAAGCTTATCCAGGATGACGTAGCCTCGCTCATGGCCGCTTTGCGGGAGAACTGAAGAAGAGAGGGGCTAGGGGTTAGGGACTAGGGAAGAGCGCTCCTGCCTCGTTCCTAGCCCTTATTCTGTGGTAGTATTGACGCTATGAGTTCGACTCCCGCACTTCAATCCGCTAAGCGCACCCGACGCGATGGTCGACCGCGCCGCTATCCTGGCGAGCCGGTCTGGGACTTGGCCTACCTGTATCCGTCCCAGGGCGGGTGGTCTGTGGAAGCTTACCTGGAACTGCCGGGCAACCTGCTGGTCGAATTCACCGACGGCCATATCGAGGTGTTGCCCATGCCCACGCTGGCGCATCAGTCCATCGTATTCTATCTTGCTCGTCTACTGAACGCCTTCGTTGAAGCCAACCAACTGGGCCGAGTATTCATCGCACCGCTGCCGATGCGCCTCGACCCGCGCACCTACCGCGAGCCGGACGTCATCTTCCTCTCGGCCGAGCGGCCGGAGCGGCGCGCCGGCGACTACCCCGACGGGGCCGATCTGGTGATGGAGGTCGTCAGCGGCGGGCGCGCCGATCGCCGGCGCGATCTCGTCACCAAACGCGCCGAGTATGCCGCCGCCGGCATCCGCGAGTATTGGATCGTTGACCTGGAGAAGGCAACGATCACCGTCCTGCGGCTGGAGGGCGACGCCTACGTAGAACATGGCCGCTTCCGCCAGGGCGAGGCCACGTCGGCGCTGCTGCCCGGTTTCACCGCGCCCGTCGCCGACGTATTCGCGGCGGCGGAGTAGCGGCGCACCTACGTGTGCGCCCTGGGGCAGCAAACACAGGGGCAGACACGCAGGTCTGCCCCTACGGACGCACGATGATGGGCAGTCGCGCCTTGTAAGGGCCCGGCGGCGGGGCCGCCGGCGCTTCGTAGGCCCCGATGTCGCACTCGTTGGCCGAGGGCGCGCCGTCGCCGTCCCGGTTGCGCGGCTGGCCGCGCTGGTCGAGGCCGCTGACCGGCGCGGCGGCGCAGGCGGACGAGGGCGCGGCGTCGATGGCCGGGCTGAACGGCGGCAGGGCGTGGGTCTGGGTCGGCCCGCCGTTGGCCGCCAGCGCCCCGATCACAGCCCCCAACGGCGTGAGCGGCGTCCGGTCGGCCGCCCCGGCAAAGAAACCGGCCAGGCCCGCGTCCCCGTTAAAGCCGAACAGGTTTTGGGCATCGACCGTCACCGCGCCGCCCCCCCGCTGTCCTTCGCGCCCGCCGGGGGCGCTGTTGCCGGCCAGCAGCGTCCGTCGCAGCGCCAGCGTCCCGGCGTAGTTATAGACGCCGCCGCCGCCTAATCCGGCCGAGTTGCCGCTGAGCGTGGCGTTGACGAGCGTCGTGGTTCCGGCGTTATGGACGCCGCCGCCCATCCCGCCGGCCGTGTTGCCGCTCAGCGTGCTGTTAACCAGTGTCACCGCGCCGTTGAGCGCCGTGCGGACGCCCCCACCCTCGCCGGCCTCGTTGGCGCGCAGCGTGGAACCGGTGACGGTGATGGCACCGGAGACGGCCGACAGGCCGCCGCCGTTGACCGCCTTGTTGGCGCTGAGCGTGGCGTTGGCGATGGTCACCGTCCCACCGCCGGCCGCCGCGCCCCCGCCTTCGGTGTTGGACACGTTGCCCGTCAGCGTCGCGTTGCGAATGGTCAGAGTGCCGCCGCGGTTGGCCGCGCCGCCGCCAAACAGGGCCCGGTTGCCGCTGAGCGTCGTCCCGTCCGTCCCGATCTGGCCGGCGCTGTTGAACAGCCCGCCGCCGTCGCCCGTGGCCTGATTATTGTTGAACGCGCCGCCCTTGGCCGTCAGTCCCGCTGACAGGACGGCCGCGCCGCCGCCCCTGGCCGCCGTGTTGCCGCTCAGCGTCACGCCGTCCAGGCCGGCCGTGGCTGCGGCGCTCAGGAAGAGGCCGCCGCCGTCGGCCGTGGCCCGGTTGTTGGCGAACGAGCCGCCCTTCACCGTGAGCGCCGCCGACACAACGGCCGCGCCGCCGCCGTTGGCCGCCGTGTTGCCATTCAGCGCCACGTTGCTCAGGTTCAGCGTCCCCTCCGCGCCCAGGAAGACGCCCCCGCCGCGGCCGGTCGCCCCGTTCGTGCCGAATGAGCCACCGCTGATGGTTGTCTCGCCCGTACCGGTGGCCGCCAGCCCGCCGCCGTCCACGCCGCTCGTGTTGGTTCCGATGGTGACGTTGGTCAGGCCCAGGGCGACGTTCCGGGCGTAGATGCCCCCGCCCTGTTTGACGGCCGTGTTGCCGCTGACCGTCGCGCCGCTCAGAGTGGCCGTCGCGTCAGCCGCGAACAGCCCACCGCCCAGGCCCGTGGCGTCGTTGTCGGTCAGACGGCCGCCGGTCACGGTGAGCTGGCCGCGGGCGGCGGCCAACCCCGCGCCGTCGGCGGCAGTGTTGTCGGTGATCTGGGTCGCCGCCAGCGTGGCCGTGACCTCTTTGAGATACAGCCCGCCCCCCGCGCCGGTCGTCAGGGCCTTGTTGCCGCTGATGGTGCTATCGCTGATGGCGGCCGTGCCATAGGCAATCAGCAGCCCGCCGCCGTCCCGGGTGGCGCTATTGTCGCTGATGGTCACCTCGTCGATGGTGAGGGTCGCCTTGTAGCTGTAGATGCCCCCGCCATACCCGCCGCTCTCCTCGTCGCCGGTCACGTCATTGCCAGTGATGCCGCCGCCGGTCATGGTCAGTGTGCCGTAACTGACGTGAAGAGCGCCGCCCTGGCCCGAAGCGTTGTCGCTGAGCGTCGTGCCGCTGAGGACGACCATGCTGTCGCCGGCATAGATGGCCCCGCCGGCGGCGGCGCTGTTGCCGGTGATGGTGCAGCCGGTGAGCGTCAGTTTGGCCTGGGCGGCATAGATGGCCCCGCCGTTGTAGTACTCTACCTGGCCGCCGCGCAGGGTCAGCTTGTCCAGCGTCAGGTCGGCGTCGGGGCCGGCGGTGAACAGGCGCAACTCCTCGTTGCCCGTGCGCTGGATGGTCGAGCCGTTGCCCGAGATGGTCACGGCGGTGGTGATGAGCGGCAGGCCGCTGTAGCCATAGTCGTAGTTGTCCGGGGTGGTCAGGTTGAACGCGCCGGCCGCGGGCAAGGCGACGGTATCGGCCCCCGACGGGTTGCCCGCGGCGCAGTCGTCGTGGCCGGGCGCGTCGCCCCGCCCGTCGGCCGTGTCGTTGGCGTTGTTGATGGCCTCGATGAGCGAGCAGATGCCATCATCGGCTACGGCTACCGCGCCGTTGGCGACGGTGATGGTGACCTCGCCCACGGCCCGCGCCGCGGGAGCCAGCGGCGCGCCGCTCAGGGCCAGCAACAGCGCCACCCCGGCCAGCGTCAGCCGGGCGCGCCGGGCCAATCGCCGCCGCCAGGCGCGCGGGGCGGCGCGCAGCCGGTCATAGTGGTGAAGGAACCGCGCGGCCAGGCGTGAATCCTGGGCCAGCCGGGCCGCCAGAGCGGGAGTGATTGGGTGTTGCATGGTATTTCCTCTATGGAACTTTGTGTGATCTCCGTGTCCCTCTGGGTTACTCTTCTCCCTAAGAGGGACACAGAGTTCCACTGAGTTCGGACACAGAGAGACACAGGGGAAGAAAAGCTTCTCTCTATGAAACTCTGTGTGATCTCCGTGTCTCTCCGTGTTCCTCTTCTTCTAGGGTTCCGCCGGCTTGGCCGTCATCAGGAGCGTGTAGGCGCTGGTCTCGTTGAACAGGCCGGCGGTGTAGACGAAGATGTAATAGCGGCCGGGCGGTTGGTTTTCCAACGTGATGCCGAAGGGCGGCAACGTGTCATATCCTACCCGATGGTCGGCATTCGCCACATTGAAAAAGACCTGCAACTGCGGCGCAAGACCCGTCTGGTTACTCATGCTCACCGTCAGGTCCGACGTGAAACTCAAATCCACATAGTAGAAGTCATTGTTGTCGTTGGGCCGGCCGAAGTAGGCCCGGCCGGGCAGGATCGAGCCGTTGGCCTGATCGCCGCTGTTGTTCGGCTCGACCTCGAACGGCCCGACGAACGGCGGTTTGGTGTAGGTCACGAACGGCAGACGGGCCGTCCACGTGTTGGGCCTGGGGGTGGCCGTGGGCGTCGGCGTGGGCGTCGGCGCGCTCTGCGCCTCCACCGCGCCCGCGTCGCACTCATTGCCCGACGCCTTGTTGTCACCGTCGCGGTTGCGGGGCAGGCCGCGCTGGTCTTTGCCGCTCACCGGCGCGGCGACGCAATCGCCGCTGGACGCGCGGTCGATGGCCGGGCTGCCGGGCGGCAGGCTGTGAGTGGCGGTCGGCCCGCCATTGTCGGCCAACGTCGGGCTGAGGATGGCATCCAGCGCCGTGTTGCGCGCGTCGGCGGCGGCATTATAGTCGTCGGCCGACGGCGTGAAGTCGTTGTAGGCCTGGGCGGTAGTCAGCCCCGCGTGGCCGAGCACGTTGCCGGCCGCGGCGCTGATCACCCCGTTGCTGTTGTGAACCTCCGCGCCCACAGGCGCGCTGTTGCCGCTGATCAGCGACCGCTCCAGGATGACCACGCCCCGAAAGTTGTTGACGCCGCCGCCCTGATTGGCGACGCTGTTGCGGGTCAGTGTGCTATTCGTGAGGGTCATCACGCTGTCACGGTCGTTGAGCACGCCGCCGCCGTTGCCGCTGAGCGTGCTGTTGACGATCTGCGCCTGCCCATAGCGGGTTCGGACGGCGTAGGCCGCGTTGTAACTGAGCGTACTGCTGATGATGGTCAGGGCGGCGTCGCGGGTGCTCTCGCCGATGTTTTGAATCCCCTCGCCATTATTGCTGACGATCCGGCTATCCCGGACAGTGAGCTTGCCCTGGTTGAAGATGCCGTCACCGCCAAAGGCCGACACCCAGCCGCCCTGAACGGTGACGTTGTTGAGCGTCAGGTCGCCCTTCGCGCCGACGGCCAGGACGCGCATCTCCGGCCCGGAACCCTGACGCAGGATCGTCGCGCCGTTGCCGTTTAGGGTGATAGCGGTGCTGATCCAGGGCAGCCCGTTGGGGCCGAACTCCGTCTCTTTGAAGACGTTCGCCAGGCGGAAGATGCTGCCGGCCGGGAGGGTGATGACGTCGGCGCCGGTCGGGTTGCCCGCGGCGCAGTCGGCGTGGGGCTGGCCGTTGGTGGTGTCGTTGGCGTTCTCGATGGCCTCGATGAGGGCGCATTGGCCGTCGGCCTCGATGGCGACCTCGCCGGCGGTGACGGCGATGGCGTCGGTCAGACTCAGGCCCAGACCGGGCAACGCGAGCGCCGCGCCCAGGATGATGAGTAGTGTGACACGCGCTGCGCTCCCTTGCCGTCCGGCGCGCGAATACAGGTGGTACATTGAGCGAAGCATGGCCTGCCTCCCGTCCGCCGGCCCCGGAACGACCGCCGGCGGAACGCTTAACCATACTATACCCCATTTTCCATAGACCTGACAGGTGGGCGGCCATACACCTGTCAGGTCTGTTGCCGGTGAGCTATAATGATGGCGTGCTGAACGCAGCCACAACGTAACGAGTTCCTTATCAGCCGCGCGGGGCTTCTATTAAGAGGTAGCGGGGAGCGCCATGAACGACGAAAACCCGACGCAGAACGCGGACGACGGCGAACCCAACGTCGAAGTGACCGAGAAGACGGACGGCGAACGGGTTGACGCCCTGCTGCCCGGCGACCTCGACAGCGAGGTCATCCCGGAGGATCAGAAGACGCTCCGTCCGGTCGTCGTCGGCCTCGGCGCGTCGGCCGGCGGGCTGGAGGCGTTGTCGGCTTTTTTCGAAGTCATGCCGCCCGATACGGGCATGGCCTTCGTCGTCGTCACGCACCTCTCGCCCGACCACAAAAGCCTGATGGATGAACTGTTGCAGCGACACACGTCGATGCCGGTCATCCAGGTGTCGGAAGAAGCGCTGCCCATCCACCCGAACCACGTCTACGTCACCCCGCCCAACCGGCAACTGGTGATGAGCGACACGCACCTCAACACCGGCGCATTTGAAGAGCCGCGCGGTGGGCGATCGCCGATCGATATCTTTTTCCGCTCGCTGGCGGCCGTTCACGCCGAATCAGTGGCCGTCATCCTGACCGGCGGCGGCAGCGACGGCGCGCTGGGGGCGCGCTCGGTCAAGGAGGCCGGCGGCCTGTTGATGGTTCAGGACCCGCGCGAGGCCGCCTATGACAGCATGCCCCAGGCGGCCATCGCCACCGGCCTGGCCGACGTGGTGCTGCCGGTGCGCGACCTGGCGGCCAAGCTGGTGGAGATCAGCCGCCGCCGCATCTACGTGCCCACCGATCCACTGCACCTGTCGTCCGAACAGCACGACCTCTTGCAGCGCATTCTGACCCTGCTCCAGGCGCGCACCAACCACGACTTTCGCCATTACAAGCAGTCCACCGTCCTGCGCCGCATCCAGCGACGAATGCAATTGAACGGCTACGAGACGCTGGACGGCTATCTTCACTATCTGCGCCAGAACGCCAATGAGGCGCCAGCCCTGTTCAGCGACCTGCTAATCGGCGTCACCAACTTCTTCCGCGACGCAGAATCGTGGCGCAGACTTGAAGAAGGCGTCATCCCGCGACTCTTCGACGGCAAGGGTGGCGGCGCGACCATCCGGGTCTGGTCGGTCGGTTGCTCCACGGGTGAAGAGGCGTACTCATTGGCGATCTTGTTGCTGGAACACGCCGCCCGGCTGGATGAGCGGCCCAAGCTCCAGGTCTTCGCCACCGATCTGGAAGATGTGGCGCTGGCTAGGGCGCGCGAGGGCCTCTACCCGGAAGCCATCAGCGCCGACGTCTCGCCGGAGCGCTTGCAACGCTACTTCACCCAGGAGGGGGCCTACTATCGCGTGCGGCGCGAGGTGCGCGACCTGGTGCTCTTCGCCGCCCACAGCGCGCTGCGCGACCCGCCCTTCTCGCGCCTCGATCTGATCGTCTGTCGCAACTTGCTCATCTACTTGCAGCGGCCATTGCAGGACAACCTGTTCGAGATCTTCTACTACGCCCTGCGGCCGGACGGCTTCTTGTTCCTGGGCAGTTCCGAGACGGCCGACAGCGCCGCCGACCTGTTCCAGACCATCGACAAGCGCCACCGCCTCTACCAGGCGCGCGAGTGGACGGGCCAGGCACACACCTTGCCCCATCTGCCGCTCATGTCGTCGCGCGCCGACACGCAGCGGCCGGCGCCTGTGAAGGAGTCAAGTCCCTTACTGACCCCGAGCGGCGCGCCAGGCGTCCTCCAGCGCGCCTTTGAGGAGGACGGCCCGCCGACGATCCTCATCGACGACGAGTCCAACATCGTTCACCTGACCGGCGCCGCCGGACGCTATTTGCGGCACCCTGATGGCCCGCCGACCAGCAACCTCATTCGCCTGGTACGCAGCGAACTACAAATCGAATTGCGCTCGGCCCTCTTCCAGGCGTTCAATCAGGGGTTGTCCGTCGTCACCTCGCCCGTCATCATCAACACAGACGGCCAGGATCAACGCGTCTACGTCGCCGTCTGGCCGCGCCGCGCGCCCGGCGAGCAGCCGTTCGCCCTGGTGCTGTTCATGGAAGACCAGCGCTTCGCCGCCATGCCCAAGACAGAGGAGACGGAACCGGCCGACCGGTCGGCCAGCGCCGCTCAGCAATTGGCGGACGAGGTTCGCTATCTGCGCGAGCGGTTGCAGGCCACGGTCGAGGCGTACGAGACCTCCAACGAGGAGTTAAAAGCGGCCAACGAAGAACTGCAATCGATCAACGAAGAGTACCGCTCGACGACCGAGGAGCTGGAGACGAGCAAGGAAGAACTCCAGTCGGTCAATGAGGAGCTAGAGACGCTCAACAACGAGTTGAAGACCAAGATCGAGGAGGTCTCGCGCGCCAACAGCGACCTCCAGAACTTGATGACGTCGACGGAGATCACTACACTGTTTCTGGACCGCGAGTTGCGCGTCAAGCGCTATACGCCCTCGGCCGAGCGGCTGTTCAACATCATGCCCGCCGACCGGGGGCGGCTCATCGATCATCTGACCCACCGGTTGGAGTATCCGACACTGAGCGAGGACGCCCACCAGGTATTGCGCTCGCTGGCATCCATCCGGCGCGAACTGCGCAGCGTCGATGGAGCGTGGTACCAGGCCCAACTGCGCCCCTACCGGACGATTGATGACCGCATCGAGGGCGTCGTCCTCACCTTCGTTGACGTCAGCCAATTGAAGGCGGCCAACCAGGAGGCGGCCGAGTTGCGCGACTCTCTGCACCTGGCGTTGACTTCGGCCGACATGGGCTGGGGAGTCATCCACCTGGCGACGGGCGAGCTGGAGCAGGACGAGCGCGCCCGCGCCATCTGCGGCTTCGGGCCGGACGAGCCGCTGACCCTCGACACGTTCCTGGCCCTGGTCCACCCCGACGACCTGGCCCGCGTGCGGGCCGCATTCGAGACCGACCTGGGCGAGGGACGCGTTCAGGATACCGAGTACCGCCTCATCCGCAGGGATGGCGAGATTCGCGCCGTCCACGCCACGGGTTCCATCCGCCGCGGGGTCAACGGGGACGCGCCGCTCATCACCGGCACGCTGCTCGACGTGACGGATCGCCGGCGGGACGAGAAGGCGCTGAACCGGCTCAACACGTCGCTCGAACAGCAAGTGCGCGAGCGCACCGAAGACCTGGAAGAAAGCGCCGGCCGGCTGAGCGCCGCCCGCGACCGCTTCCGCACCTTCTTCGAATCCAACCCAGCCCCCAGCGTCATCTTCAGCCCGTCGCGCCGCGTCTTCGTGGACGCCAATCCGGCCGCGCTGGCGTTCATCGGCGTGGCGCGCGAGCAACTCGTCGGCCAACCAGCCGGGGGCCAGGCCATCGAGGCCATTCTGGCGCAGGCGGCGCAAGAGGGGCGCATCCAGGCGCTGGAGTATGAATACGACACGCCCGAGGGGCGCGGGGCGGTCTTGCTATCCGTGGAGCCTATCGAGGTGGAGGGCGAAGCGTGTCTGCTGGGCACGTTCATCGACATCACCGCCCAGAAGGAGGCCGAGCGCCAGGTGCGCGAGTTGGCCTCACAGTTGTCGCTGAGCGAGCAGGCGGAGCGCCAGCGCATCGCCGCCGTGCTGCATGACAACTTACAACAGGCGCTCTACGCGGCTCAAATCCAACTCGCCGGCCTGCAAGGCGAGGTCAGCCAGGGCAACGCGAGCGCGGCGACCGCGCAGTTCGGCCGCATCCAGGAGTTGCTGCGCACCTGCATCGACATCGCCCGGCACGTCTCGGTCGACCTCAGCCCACCCATCTTGCGGGGCGAGGGGCTGGTGGACACGCTTAACTGGCTCGCCCGGCAAATGCGCGATCAGTATGGCCTGGAAGTCGCCGTGCGCCTCATCGGCGAGTGGCGGCGGTTGGAGGAGGGCGTACGCCTGCTGCTGTTCCAGATGGTGCGCGAGTTGCTCTTCAACGTGGTCAAACACGCCAACACGTCGACGGTCACCGTCAAGTTGCAGCAACAGTCAGACCTACTGACCATCGACGTGCGCGATGACGGCGACGGCTTCGACGTGGAGCGCCTGTTTACCCGGCCGTCCGGCCCAACGGGCACGGGTTTGATCCTGTTGCGACAGCGCTTGTCGTTGTACAATGGTGACCTGGAAATCCAGTCTCGGACGGGCGCGGGTACGAACGTGCGCATCGTCCTGCCCCTTACCCACGTACTGGAAAAACCGAAGGAATAGGCATCACCATGATCTCAGTGCTGCTGGTCGAAGACCATGCCTACGTCGCCGACGCCATCGGCGGCCTGTTGGAGACATTTGGCGACATCTCGCTCTCGGCGTCGGCCCAGACCGCCGAACAGGCGCTGGAACAGTTGCCCAACTTGAAAGTGGACTTGATGCTCGTTGACCTGGCCCTGCCCGGCATGAACGGCATCGACCTCATCGCCCGCGTGCGGGAGATGTATCCCGAGCTGCCCTGCGTCGTCCTGTCGGCGCACCGCGAGCTGAGTTACGTGCGGCGCGCCTTTGAAGTCGGGGCGCGGGGGTTCATCACCAAAGAAGACCCGCTGGCCGTCAGCGAGGGGATTCATCGCGTGATGGAGGGAGAGGTCTATTTGAGCGCGGATTTGCGCGAGTAATTGTAGCGCGGGATGGTATCCCGCATCCGCCGGCGCGAAGATGCGGGATACCATCCCGCGCTACAATTACTCTCGTAGTGCGTCCGGCACGGCCGCCAGCGCCTCATCCGGCAGCACGTAGCTGTGCTTCAGCCGTTCGTCCGTCCACTCCAGCAGCTCGGGGAAGCGCGCCCCCGGCAGCACGCTGACGGCGAAGATTTCCTGCACCCCCTCCTCGAAGCGCAGAAAGCCCAGCACCCGGCCGTCGCGGATGTCCACCACCCACACGCCGCACGTCCGCTCCGTCAGCCGCTCCACCAGGGGGATGCCGCTGAACGTGGCGCTCTCGCGCACCTGCGACAGGCCAATGAAGGCCAGCGGGCCGAGGAAGTCCAGACCGCGGGTGAAGCCGGGCAGTTTCGCCACCGTCTGCCACGTGCCGGCCCGCGGGTTGGCCAGCGCCAGACTGCCCTCGCCCGACTCCAGGAACCACAGCCGGTTCTGATACCAGCGCGGCGAGTGGGGCATGGACAGGCCGCGCAACAGAGCGCGCCGCGTGGGAACCTCCATCAGCAGGCCGCCGCGCGCCTTGTCGGCCCGCCAGCCGCCGGGCGTGTCTGTCTCGCCCAGCGCGGTCACGAATTGGGGCCGGCCGTCCAGCATCGCCAGCCCGTTCAGGTGGCAGCGGTCTTCGGGGGCCAGGGCGCTCAGGAAGGGGGGCCGCCAGCGCGGGTGGAAACTGTGGTCGGCGTCCAGCGTGCACAGGCAGCCGAAGCGGGTGTTGACCAGCCACAGTTCGCCATCGGCATCCCAGGCCATCTCGTGGATGTCGATGTCGCCCGTCACGTGGATGCGGCGCGGCAGGTAAGCGGCGTCGTGCTTGCCGGGCGGCTCCAGCTTGCGGGCCACGGCCGGCATGTTGCGGTAGTACCAGACGGTGTTGACGCCGCCGACGGCCAGCCGCGTGGCGTCGGCGGCGATGCCCATCGGCTTGCCGAAGGCGCGGAAGTGGGTGTTGACCGTCTGCGTCTCCGGGTCGTAGCGCACCAGGATGACCTTGCCCGCTTGATAGGTGCTGACGGCCAGGCTGACCCCGGTCTGCTTCAGAATGTCGCCCAGCGTGTTGGTGTAGACGCTGCGCAGGGGGTCGGGCTGAGGCGGCTCATCGGCCGCCTCGGACGCGGATAGTTGCGGTTCATCGGTCATAGCTAAGACCATTATACCCGACAACCATTCCCGCCGCGCTTACGCGGCAAGAAAGCCCGCCCCCCGCATCTGAGGATGCGGACTCCGATCTCCCCGCCCCCCTGCCCCCCTGCTACCTGTCACCTGCCACTAGCATTATGCCACGAGCAAGATAAAATGAACGGCATGGACAAGCCCACTCCCCCCACCCGCTCCCGACCACCGCTGATCCTTCCCCTGCTTATCCTGACCGTCACCGGCTTCCTGCTGTTCCGCCACGGCCAGACGTGGCTGCGCCGGCTGCTGAGCTATCTGGCCCACGCCGCTTGGGCGCGCCGGATCGTCAGCGGGTGGAGCGTGTCGTGGCGGGTGGCTTCGCGCTTCGTGGCTGGCACGGATCGCGAGGCGGCCGTCGCCACTACCCGCGCCATGAACGAGCGGGGCCTGTTGGTCACGCTCGACTACCTGGGCGAGAGTTGCACCTGCGAGGAAGAGGCGCTGGAGGCCCGCGACGAGATTCTGCGCCTGCTGGATGACATCAACCGCCATGGCTTGCGCGCCAACGTGTCGGTCAAGCCGACCCAACTGGGGCTGAAGGTCGATCCCGAGTTGGCCCTGAACACGCTCTGCACGCTGGTGGAGCGGGCCAATCAGGTCGGCAACTTCATCCGCGTCGATATGGAAGACAGTCCGACCACCGACGCGACGCTGGCGATGTACCGCCGGCTGCGCTACGACGCCGGCCTGGACAACGTCGGCGTCGTCATCCAGTCTTATCTCTACCGCAGCGAGGACGACATCGAACGGCTGATCGCCGACGGGGCGCGGGTGCGGCTGTGTAAGGGGGCCTACGCCGAGCCGGCTGAGGTGGCCTATCCCCACAAGGCGGACGTGGACGCCAACTACCTCAACCTGTCGCGCCTGCTGCTGAGCGACCGGGCGCGGGCCAACGGCGTCTACCCCGCCTTTGCCACCCACGACCCGCGCATGATCGACGAAATCAAGCGCACCGTCGCCACGCGCGCCATCCCGCGCGATGCCTTCGAGTTCCAGATGCTCTACGGCATCCGGCGCGACTTGCAGGAGGAGCTGGTGGCCGACGGCTACCAGATGCGGGTCTACGTGCCCTATGGCACGGCGTGGTACCCGTACTTCATGCGCCGGTTGGCCGAGCGGCCGGCGAACTTGTGGTTCTTCATCAGCAACCTGGTGAGGGCCTGAGCGTATCAAGACCTGACAGGTGGGCGGCCACAGGTTTCGTTCCTGTCAGAGTGCTATTGGCCGCCCACCTGTCAGGTCTGAGCACTATGGCACAGATTTCACCAATCGCGCAGATTCCCGGCGTGCTGGGGGTGGAGTTGCGGCCGTTTGGCGACGAGCGGGGGCGGTTCACCGAGACGTTTCGCCGCGAGTGGTTCCCACAGCGCGCCTGGGCCGCGTTGCAGATGAATCGATCCGATTCGCGAGCCGGCGTGCTGCGCGGGCTGCACTATCACTTCGAGCAGGTGGATTACTGGTATCTGCTGGCCGGGCGCATCCGGGTGGGGCTGGCCGACCTGCGCCGCTCTTCCCCCTGCTTCCGCCGCGCCGAGACGATTGACCTGGACGCGGCCGACAACCGGGGGCTATACATCCCGTCGGGCGTGGCCCACGGCTTTCTGGCCCTGACCGACGTGACGCTCATCTACGTGGTCGATCACTACTACGACGGCGGGCGGGACGAATTCGGGCTGGCCTGGGACGACCCCGACGTGGCCGTGCCCTGGCGGGCGGAGGCGGCGCCCATCCTCTCCGGGCGGGACACGGCCAACCCGCGGCTGCGGGAGATCGCGATAGAGTCGCTGCCGTTGTAGCTCAGTCATTCCTGACTGAGCATCCATAGCACTGAGCGCCCGCAGCCAGGAATGGTTGCGCTACAAAAGTGGGTGTAGCTCAGTCATTCCTGACTGAGCATCCATAGCACTGAGCGCCCGCAGCCAGGAATGGCTGCGCTACGGTGGCTTAACCGAACAGCCGCTGCCAGAGCGGCGGCCCCAGGATCAGCAGCCCAATCAGCACCGCCCCAATCGCCCCGACGAGCACGGCCGCCGCGGCCACGTCCTTGGCGACCTTCGCCAGCGGGTGATACTCCGGCATCACCATGTCCACCACCGCCTCCAGCGCGGTGTTGGCGAACTCGGCCATCCACACCGCCATCGTCGTGACGAGGATGATGGCCCACTCCAGCCGCGAGAGCTTCAGCCAAAAGGCCAGCGCGAAGACGACCACGCTCACCGCGGCGTGAATCCAGGCGTTGCGCTGCGTCCGCAAGACGTACCACCACCCCTCGAACGCGTAGCGAAAGCTGAGCGCGCGCCGCTGAAGCTCCTCGCGCCCCTTGGTGTTAAGCGCCATGGCCGTCCTCCGCGTGGGCATCTTCGGTCGGCTGGATGTCCGCCAGACCGAGTTTCGCCAGGATGGCCGCCTGGGCCGCCCACATCGCCGCCTTCTGCGCGGCGTCCAGGTGGTCGTACCCCAGCAGGTGCAGCGCGCCGTGAATGGCGAGCAGTTGGAGTTCGGCCAGGGGGGTGTGCCTCTTGGCCGCGGCCTGCCGTTCGGCGGTGGGCACGGCAATGGCGATGTCGCCCAGATAGGCGGCGTCCCCGCCGGGCATGGCCTCGCCGGCCGGGAAGCTGAGTACGTCGGTGGCCGCGTCTTCGCCGCGATACTGGCGGTTCAACTGGCGCACGTATTCATCGTCAGTCAGCAGGACGGTCAATCCTGCCCCGTCCGGCGCGCCCAGGTGGGCTAGCGCCTCGTTGGCGGCGGCGGCCACGGCGCGGGCCAGCGGTGTGGGGTAGCGGCTGGTGCTTTGTACGTCAACGGTGTAGGCCATAGGTCAGGAGGTTGTGGGTGATTAAGTGACTTCGCCGGGCACGGCGGCCGCGACGGGCCGGGCAGCGCCGGCGTTGGCGGGCAGCCCCTCCGGCAGTGCCGCCGGAGGCGCGGGCAGCGCCAGCTCCGGCAGATTTTCCACCAGCAACAGTTCGTTGCCGGGGTACTGAACGCGCACGTGGAAGCGCCCCTTGAGCGATTCGATGAAGGAGATGCGCAGTTGCTCAATGTCGCCCATGCTCAGGCCGGACTGGTTGAGCTGGCCCTCCAGGACGTCATCCTCGACGATGGAGTTGACCAGTTTCTCGATGGCCCGCTCGGTGTTGGGGCGCACGGCGGTGGAGGTCGCGTCGATGGCGTCGGCCAGCATGACGATGGCCGCCTCGCGCGAGCCGGGCCGTGGCCCCGGATAGCGGAAGGCGCGTTGATCCACGTCGCCCCCCTCGCCGGCCACCTCCTGCGCCTTGCGGTAGAAGCTCTTGACCAGCCGCGTGCCATGGTGCTCGGCGATGATGTCCTGGATGCGGAACGGCAGCCGGTACTTGCGCGCCAGCGCCAGCCCATCGGGCACGTGGCTGATGACGATGCGCGCGCTGGTGTAGGCGTCCAGCGAGGCGTGCGGGTCCGCGCCCTCCTGGTTCTCCACGAAGAAGGGCGGGCGCACCATCTTGCCCACGTCATGGTAGAACGCGCCGACGCGCACCAGCGTGCTGTTGGCCCCCACCCGCTCGGCGGCCTGCTCGGCCAGGTTGGCGACCATGATACTATGGTGGTACGTGCCCGGCGCGCGCCGCAGCAGTTCGCGCAGCAGCGGGTGGTCGAGGCGGGAGAGGTCTTGCAGTTGCAAAATGGTGACGATGCCGAACAGCCCGCCGAGGATGTAGAACCCGGCCAGCGTCAGGGCCGACGACAGCATGCCGTTGCCCAGAGCGAAGGCCGACGGCCGCGCCAGTTCCGCCGGGTTCGTGTTGCCCAGCAGCCACAGCGCCACGATGATCAGCGTGTACCCCACCGCGGCGATTAGCCCGGCGCGGAAGAAGGCCGAGATGCGCTGCGCGTCGCGCAGCGTCAGGATGCTAAGCAGGCCGCCAGCCGTCAAATAGGCCGCCCGCTCGAACGAATTGGGGCTGATGAAACCGGCCAGCCCGGCCATGAGCACCGTGACCAGGATGGCGAAGCGCGTGTCATAGACGACGGCCAGCACCAGCGACAGCGCCGCCAGCGGATACCAGTAGGCCAGCGTGTCGCTGACCATCATGATCTTGGCCGTCAGGGTGAAAATGAGTAGGAAGCCGCCCAGCACGCCCAGGTAGCGGCCGTTGGGAAACTGCCCGCGCTGGAAGCGGGCCCAGTACAGCCCGATGGTGACCGTGACCAGGAGCGAGGCCAACGCCATACTGGCCGCGCGCCGCCAGTTGGGGCCGCTGCGCAACAGACCCAACTCGACAAATAGCTCGAAATCGGCCTCCGTCACGATGTCGCCGGCGCGGATGATGCGCTCGTCGCGCACTACGGAGCGGGTCACCGGCTGGACGGCCTCGGCCGCCGCCGCGCGCGCGGCGGCCGTCGTCTCCTCATCGGGAAAGACAGTGGGCACGATGAACTGGTAGGCCAATTCGGTGACGACGCCGGTCTGCAAGGGCGTCAGTTCCAGGCTGGCCAGGCGTTGGGCGGTGCGCTGGTACTCGGCCAACTGGATGGGGCGAATTTCCTCGCGCATCAGGTCTTCGATGATCGCCAACACCTCGACCTTCACTTCCTCGTAGTCGGCGGCGTTGAGGCTTAGCAGCCCCTCGGCCACCTCCTCACTGATAGCCAGCCCCTCGATGGCCCGCAGATACTCCAGCTTGCGCTCGGTGGAGGCGCTGGAATCGGCGCGGACGGTGTCGACGTAGGCGAAGACGTTGCGCGCCTCGCCCAGTTGGGCGCGGCCGATGCTCAGGTCGAGCGGGGTGTAGACGTCGGCCACGGCGCGGGCGGCCCCCTCGCGGGCCTGGGTGGTCAGCAGCTCGCTGGTGAAGGTCAGGCCGCGGGGGGCGAACACGTCGCGCGGCGCGGGTTGGCCGGCGGTCACGTCGAGGTCGCGCACGCCGGGCAGGTCGTAGGCCAGGATGAGCGTCATGCCGCCGGTGACGACGATGAGGAACAGCCACAGACCATGCCGTCTGACCCACAGCCGGAAGCGGTCAACCTGTTCCACCAGCAGGGAACGTTTCATGCTAAGCACGTGTCACGCGCGGGGGGATTCACTGCAAGAGGCCGCGAACGACGTCATTGACGAGCCGGCCATCGGCCCGCCCCTTCACCTGTGGCATCAGGCGGCTCATCACCTGCCCCATGCCCTTGGCATCGACGACACCCAGCTCGGCGATGGCCGCCGCGGCCAGGCGTTCGATCTCCTCGCGCGGCATCATCTGCGGCAGGTACGATTCAATGATGGCGGCTTCGGCCACCTCGCGGTCAATCTCCGCCTGGCGGCCGGCCCGGCCATAGTCGGCGATACTTTCCTGGTGCTGCTTCAGTTCCTTGCGCAGCACGTCTTGCACGCCGGCGTCGTCGAGCGAAACCCGACCATCGACCTCCACCTGTTTGATGGCGGCCATCACCATGCGCAATACGTCGCGGCGCTGGGCATCCCCGCTCCGCATCGCGGCCGTCAAATCGTCTCGCAAACGCGCTTTCAGTTCCATGATGTTGGTTGGTCTCGCACTACGAATTGTAACATCGGGCGGGGGGGTGTCAACCTGACCGGAACGGCAAGCCAAACCCGACATTTGACCTATGGTTTCCAGAGAAAGCCTTTGTAAAATGCAAACATACCTGGCGATCGGCGGCTGGACTGAACCCATGCGGGTGAACCTTCTCTCAGACGACACACTCTTTGACCGCGTTTTTCACAACAGCGCGGTGGGGATGGTCATCACGACCATTGACGAGGGGCGCTACGTGCAGGTGAACGACGCCTTCGCGCGGCTGCTGGGCTACGAGCCATCGGAGCTGATCGGCCAACCCTCCCCGCTTCTCGGTCTGGACAACGAGGAAGAGCGCAACCTGGTGCTCGGCGTGCTGAAACGCGCCGGCCGGCTGGGCGATGTGCCGCTGACGCTGACCACCCGCGACGGCGGGCAGCGGGTCGCCATCGGCTCGATCCAGTTGGAAGAAATACAGGGCCAGCGCTACTTCCTGTCGATGATCCAGGACACCACGGCCCAACAGGCGGCCGAAGCCCAACTGCGCGCCGACGAGGAACGTTTGCGCATCATCGCCGAGGTCGCCACCGACGCTATCTGGGACCGCGACATGGCGACCGATGCCGTGGCCTGGAGCGCGGGCCTGGGGGCGCTTTTCGGCTTCGTGGAAGAGGCCGACCGGCCGCATACGTGGTGGTACGAGCACGTTCACCCGGCCGATCGCGAGGCCGTGAATGCCGGCATCGAGGCCGCTCTGGCCTCGTCCGACAGTTCCTGGACGGCCGAATACCGCTTCCGCCGCGCCGACGGGCGCTATGCCACCGTCCTGGATCGCGGCCACATCATCCGCGACGCCGACGGCCGCCCCAGCCGCTTCATCGGCGCCATGGTGGACATCACCGCCCCGCTCCAGGTGATCGAGGCCGCCACCCGCGCCACGCTGGCCGAACGCCAGCGTCTGGCCCGCGACCTCCACGACTCGGTGACACAACTGCTCTACAGCGCCAGCCTGATGGCCGAAACCGCCCGCCGCCACGTGCTGGCCCACGAGCACCAGCAGTCGCTCGAATACATCACCCGGCTGAGCGATCTGACGCGCCAATCGTTGCGTCAGATGCGCATGCTCGTCCACGAGTTAGGCCCGGCCACGCCGCCGGACCGGGCCAACCTGGCCCGGGCGGCGCGCCACTGGCAAGAGGCCGCCGAGTCCATTGCCCGCGTTTAGAAGAATCATCCGCAGATTCTTCTAGACCTGTCCCCCTGCTCCCCCGCTCCCCTGCTTCACCACATTCCTCTACACATCCGTTCTAGAACTGAGTATAATATTGACCGTAACACACTGTCGCTCGGCGTGAGAATTCATGATACCTCCGACGTTCGCACCCGGCACGCTGTTCTCGCGCGTGTTCCATGCCAGTCCGGTCGGCATGACCGTCAACCTACTGCCAGATGGCATCTACGTCGACGTCAACCAGGCGTTCGCCGCGATGGTGGGCCATACGCGCGAGGAACTCATCGGCCGGCGCGCCGTTGACCTGAATATCATCACCCCTCAGGAGCGGCAACCGGTCATCAACTCGCTGACCGGGGCCGGGCTGCTGGTCAACACGCCCGTCTTGTTGCGGCGGCCCACCGGCGAAGTGCGCGAGGGCATCGTTTCCGCCCAATTGGAGGAGCACGAAGGCCAGCAGTACGCCATCGCCATCGTGCAAGACCTGACCGAACACCACCGGGCGCAGGCGGAACTGATGGCCGCCGAGGTGCGCTTTCGCGTTTTCTTCGACAACGTGCCGCTGCCCATCTGGGTCTTTGATCTGGAGACACTGGGCATTCTGGACGCCAACCCGGCCGCCGCCCACGCCTACGGCTACTCCATCGACGAACTGCTCTCGATGACCATCCTGGACATTCGCCCGCCGGCCGACCGGGAAGCGCTACAGAGCCATTTACCCCATTTGTGGCATAACTCCGGGGACAGCGGCGTTTGGCGCCACCAGAAGAAAGACGGCACGCCGATGGACATGAGCATCAGCGGCTACACCTTCGAGCTGGAAGGCCGGCGTGTGCGCCTGGCCGTGCTGCGCGACGTGACGGAACAGACGGCCGCCGAGCGCGCCCTCTTCGAACGGGCGCAACAGCTCAAAACCATCACCCACCTGAGCACTGACGGCATCTGGGAGTTGGATTATACCACCGGCGATTACGAGCTGAACGAGGCGTTTCGGACGGTGTTTGGCGCGCCGCCGGCCGCGGAAGCATTGCTGACCTGGTGGTTCACACGCATTCACCCCGACGATCGCGCCGGCGTCGATCAGTTCTTCAGGGATGCCTTTTCCGAGGGTCTCGATTACTGGTCGACCGAATACCGCATGCTGCGGGCAGACGGGACGACCTACGCCAACGTGCTCACGCGCGGCCGGCTGACGCGCAACGAGCACGGCCAGCCGGCGCGCCTGGTCGGCGCCCTGGTGGACATCACCGCCCAGATGGAAGTGGCCGAGGCCGCCACCCGCGCCACGCTGGAGGAACGCGAACGCCTGGCCCGCGAATTGCACGACTCGGTGACGCAATCGCTCTACAGCGTCAGCCTGTTGGCCGAAGTGGCCCGCCGCCGCGCCCAGTCCGGCGATCACGCCGCGGTGCTGGAACAGATCGAGCGGCTGGGCGAGCTGTCGCAGCAATGTCTGCGCGAGATGCGGCTGCTGGTCTACGAACTACGGCCGCCCCTGGTCGAAGAGATGGGGCTGGCCGGCGCGCTGCAACACCGGTTGGAGGCGGTCGAACAACGCTCGGGCATTCGCGTCACGCTCCGCGCCGGCAGCGACGAGTTACTCCCCAACGCGGTGCGCAACACGCTCTTTCGCGTCGGTGAGGAAGCGCTTAACTTGTCGCTCAAGCACAGCCGGGCCTCGGCCCTGACGGTGCGCGTCAACACGTCGCCGTCCGGCGTCGAACTGGCGATCGCCGATAATGGCGTGGGCTTTGCCGGCGCGCCGGCCGAAGGGCCGGAACTGGCCGTCATGCGCAAGCGACTGAGCCGGCTGGGCGGTGAGCTTCATATCGATAACGCGCCCGGCGCGCCGTTGATGGTGCGCGCCTGGGTTCCGCTGGAGCCGGCGACGGATACCGGCGTGATCGCCGGCGACCGCGCGCCGGTCGGGGTTTAGCGCCCACCCATCTGACAATGGCCCCATGACAACGCAGCCCCCACCGTTTGAGTCCAATAGCCTCTTTGCGCGTATCTTCCACGCCAGTCCGGTGGCGATGACCATCACCGACCTGGAGGAGGGCTGCTGCGTCGACGCCAACGACGCCTACGTCCAGCTGACCGGTTACTCCCGCGACGAGCTGATCGGCCGGCGACTGGCCGACCTCGTGTGGATTGACAAGGAAAACCGCGCCGGGCTGATCGACGAAGCGCGGCGCGGCAGCAGCGTGACCGAACGGACTTTCCAGTTGCAGGCGCGCGACGGTTCCATCCGCGACGTTATCGGCGCCTTGCAGGTCGAGCAGTGGGACAACCGGGCCTACATCATCACGTTCATCCAGGACCTGACCGGGTATTACCAGACGCAGGAGTCATTGCGGTCGTCCAAGGCGCGCTTCCGGCTGTTCTTCGAGAGCATCCCGCTGCCCCTCTTCGTCCACGACGCCGATACGCTGGAGATTCTCAGCGCCAACCCCGCCGCCTGTCGCTACTACGGCTATTCCCTCGACGAACTGATCGGCGCGTCCATCCTCAGCTTGCGCCCCCCCGAGCAACAGGCGGACTTTGGCGATCTAATCGCCGGTCTGCCGCGCTATGAGGCGATCGTCGCGCAGTCGCAACACCAGAAGAAAGACGGCGCGATCACCGACGTGACGGTGAATAGCTACGGCATGCGCCTGGACGGCCGCGACGTGCGCCTGGCGATCATCGAGGACATCACCCAGAAATTGGCGACGCGGCATGCCCTGGAAGAGAGCGAGAACCACCTGCGCGTCATCGCCGAGGTGATGACCGACGCCATCTGGGACTATGACACCATCAGCGGCGCGATCAACTACCTGGGCGGCATTCGTTCGCTCTTTGGCTATGGGGCAGGCCCTCGACCCGCGCCGGAGTGGTGGCGCGACCACATTCACCCTGAAGACCGCGAGGCGGTGCAGATGAGCATCCGGCACGCGCTGGAGAGGGGCGGCGATATGTGGACGGCCCAGTATCGCTTCCTTAAAGCTGACGGCCAGTATGCCCAGGTGCTCGACCGCGGCTACGTGCTGCGCGACGACAACGGCCAGGTGGTACGTATGATCGGGGCGATGGTGGACATCAGTCGCGAGGTGGCGATCAAGGAGGCGACGGCGCGGGCCGCCATCCAGGAGCGCCAACGACTGGCCCGCGACCTCCACGATGCCGTGACCCAATCGCTCTACAGCCTGTCGTTGATGGCCGAGGCGGCGCGGCGGCGCGCGGTGCTCGGCGACGTGGAGGCTACCAACGAGTACATCCTGCGGCTGGGCGAACTGGCCCGGCGGTCGCTCAAGGAGATGCGGCTGCTGGTCTACGAACTACAGCCGACGGCGCTGGAGGAGGAGGGGCTGGTCGGCGCGTTGCGCGTCCGGCTGGACGCCATCGCCTACCGCGGCGAGGTACAGACGACGCTGCTGGCCGAGGCGGAGCAGGACATCCCCATCAAGGTGCAGGTGCAGCTCTTTCGGGTCGCCGAGGAGGCGATCAACAACGCGCTGCACCATGCCGGCGCGTCGTCGATCGTGGTGCGCTTACAGACTACGCCGCAACAGGCCCTGCTGGAGGTATCTGACAACGGCCAGGGCTTTGAGCCGGAGCGGGCGGCCACCTCGGGCGGTATCGGGCTTGCCAGTATGCGTGAGCGGGTGGAAAATCTGGGCGGCGTGTTCGAGTTGGACACCCGCCCCGGCATGGGCGCGACAGTACGGGTGATGCTCGATCTATAAATAAGGGAAACAGCAATGGACAATACAATTCGGATTGTGATCTGTGACGACCACGCGGTGGTTCGCGAGGGGCTGCGCGCGCTCATCGGGACGGAGAAAGGGTTGGATATCGTCGGCGAGGCGGCCGATGGCGAACAGGCGGTGGCGGCCATGCGTTCGCTGCGCCCCGACGTGCTGTTGCTGGACATGGTCATGCCGCGCATGGATGGGCTGGAGGCGATTGGGGCCATCAAGGCGGAGTTCCCCAACGCGCGCATCCTGGTGCTGACCTCGTTCGCTGAAGACGACATGGTCTTCCCGGCCATCAAGGCCGGCGCGTTGGGCTACCTGCTGAAGGACTCGTCGCCGGAGGAACTGATCCGGGCCATTCGCGACGTCAGCCGCGGCGAGGCGTCGCTACACCCCAGCATCGCCCGCCGGCTCATCCTGGAGCTCAGCCAGCCGACTACCCTGCCGCCCACGCCCGAACCCCTGACCGAGCGCGAGTTGGACGTGCTGAAGCTGGTGGCCCGCGGCTTCTCGAATGAGGACATCGCCAACGCCCTCGTCGTCAGCGAGCGCACCGCCCGCGGCCACGTCAGCAGCATCCTGAGCAAGCTCCACCTCGCCAACCGCACCCAGGCCGCGCTCTACGCCCTGCGCGAGGGGCTGGCTTCCCTGACTGACGCCGGGGATTCGATCTAGTAGGGGCAGACCTGCGTGTCTGCCCCAGGGCGCGGTGTATCGGCCCCAGGGCGCGGTGTATCGGCCCCAGGGCGCGGTGTATCGGCCCCAGGGCGCGGTGTGTCTGCCCCAGGGCGCGGTGTGTCTGCCCCAGGGCGCGGTGTATCGGCCCCAGGGCGCGGTGTGTTTGCCCCAGGGCGCGGTGTGTTTGCCCCAGGGCGCGGTGTGTCTGCCCCAGGGCGCGGCGTGTCTGCCCCAGGGCGCACACGCAGGTGCGCCCCTACTCCCGACAAACTGCCTAGTAGTAGTCTGATTGACCTGTCAACAACCAGGGCGGGAAACGGTCAGATAGCCCATGATTCTCTCTGGCGCAAGTGCTAGACTGCCGCGTGAGGAGCGCGATGGTATGGCACTTTTTGGGCATGATGTGGCGCTGTTAATCACGGGATCGGCCAGCCTGGCGATGGGGTTGCGGGCCTTGCTGCTCTCCGTGCCGCCGATCAAACGGGTAGAGCACGTCAGCGGCGTGGCCGATTTGCTGGAACGGGTGGCCGAGCGCCGGCCGGCGCTGGTGGTGCTGGACTGCAACGTGATGAACGGCCGCCTGCCCGAACTGCTGCCCGCCCTCCATCACCTCTCGCCCCAGACGCGCCGCCTCATCCTGAGCGACCACGTCTCCGAAATGCGCGAACTATCCGCCAGCGGCATGGAGACGGTCATCATCAAGGGCGCCCACCCCGGCGGACTGGCGACGGCGATTGAGTCTTTACTCGATAGTAACCACTGACCACTTCTTACTGCTTACTTCTCACTGCTTACTGCTTGCTGACCACTGCTCCCGCCCCCTCAATCTCATCCTGATTGATCGTATGCCCCATGCGCGGGTAGATGCGCAAGTCCACGATCGCGCCCAGCCGGCGCAACACCTCAGCCGTCTCCTCCACCCGGGCCAGCGGGATGTGCGGGTCTACGTCGCTGCACCCCAGGAAGACGGGCGTTCCGGCCAGCGAGCCGGCATAGTCGCGCGCCACGCCCGGCGGGCCGATCAGCCCACCGCTGAACAGCAGCAGCCCGCCATAGCGCCGGGCGTGGCGCGCCGCGTACTCGGCGGCCAGACACGCCCCCTGCGAGAAGCCGCCCAGGAAGGTGCGTTCAGCCGGGATGCCGGCCGCCTCCACCTGGGCCATGACCTCGCCCACCCGCCATAGGGCCGACGACAGATACGGCTCATTCTGCGCCAGCGGCGACAGGAAGCTGAGGGGATACCACGTTTGCTGCGCCGCCTGTGGCGCGAGATAGGTCATGCCTGGCCGCGGCAGGTAGTCGACCAGGTCGAGGATGCTCTCGGCCGTCGCGCCCCGGCCGTGCAGCAGGATCAGCGCGCTGTCGGCTTCGGCCAGCGGCCGGCCGGCGGCGCGCAGGGGTTGCCCGCCGTGGGGGTG
>NZ_JAYRVJ010000069.1:0-4677 GCF_041918635.1 Promineifilum sp. (SeqCode) | reverse complement strand
GGGGCGCAGATCAGCTTTGGCATGCGCGCCGCGCCGGGGGCCATCGAGCGGGTGCGCATCGACCCGAACACCTGGGAGGCGCGCTTCCGCGTCATCGGCGAGGAGCGCTGGTCGGACGAGTGGCGGCGCGGGCCGGACGCCCCGGTCGAGGCGCAGCCGCAACACCTGGCGGCGGGCATCTGCGGCTCCGGCATCATCGAGGTCGTAGCCGAGATGTACCTGGCCGGCATCCTCCTCCCCGACGGCCGCTTCAACCCGGAACCACCTACACCGAGCGATTCTCCTGCTCCCCTGCCCCCCCGCACCCCCGCCCCCCCGCTCCCCAGCGCTCGTCTCACCTGGCACGGCAAAAAAGGCGCCTACATCCTGGCGACCGGCGATCAGACAACCACCGGCCAGCCCATCCTGGTGACGCAGGACGACGTGCGCAACATCCAATTGGCGAAGGCGGCGCTCTACGCCGGGGTCAAGCTGCTGATGAATCGCGCCGGCGTGGCGCGAGTGGACTTCATTACGCTGGCTGGGGCCTTTGGCAGCTACATCGATCCGAAGTACGCCTTGCTGCTGGGGCTGATCCCCGATTGCCCGCTGGAACGGGTGACGGCCGTTGGCAACGCCGCCGGCGATGGAGCGCGTATCGCCCTGCTGAATCGCGACAAGCGCGCGGAGGCGCAGGAGATCGCCCGCTGGGTAACCTACGTCGAGACGGCCGTTGACCCGGACTTCCAGAACGAGTTCGTCGGCGCGATCCACATCCCGCACGCGAGCGACGGGTTTCCGAATCTGGAAAGCCAGCTGGGCGCGCCGCTGCCGCGGATGACTGGCCCCGCGGGGAATGGCGCGAGGCGCGGCGGGCGTATCCGCCAAAGGCGCCCGTTGTAGCGCGGGTTGGCAACCCGCGTCTTCTGAAACAACTACATAACGCGACCTGGCGCGGGGTCTTTGACCCGCATCAATTCAGGGTAGAGTGAAGGACGCGGGTTGCCAACCCGCGCTACATCTAGGGTAGGGTGGGAAACGCGGGCTAACAGCCCGCGCCACATGGAAGAAGGTATGTCGATGACCGAAGATGAGATCAATCTGCAAGAGATGTCGGATGACGAGATCTATGAGTTGATGAAGGAAGATCTCTATGACGGCTACGCCGAGGAGATCGAGGAAGAAGTCAACGAGATGCTGGCGCGGGGCCACGAACCGTATGCCATCCTGACCAATGGGCTGGTCGCGGGCATGGACATCGTCGGCATCGACTTCCGCGACGGCATCCTCTTCGTGCCCGAGGTGCTGATGGCGGCCAAGGCGATGAAGGCCGGTATGGGTATCCTGCGCCCGCTGTTGGCCGAGACGGGCGCGCCAAAGATCGGCACGATGGTCGTCGGCACGGTCAAGGGCGATATCCACGACATCGGCAAGAATCTGACGTCGATGATGATGGAGGGGGCCGGCTTCGAGGTCATCGACCTGGGCATCAACAACTCAGTCGAGAACTTCATGGCCGCCATCGAGAAGCACAAGCCCGAGATCCTGGGCATGAGCGCGCTGCTGACTACGACCATGCCCTACATGCGCGTCGTCATCGAGGCGCTGAAGACGGCCGGCATTCGCCAGGACATCATCGTGATGGTTGGCGGCGCGCCACTGAACGAAGCGTTCGCCGAAGAGATCGAGGCCGACGCCTACTGCCGCGACGCTGCCGTGGCCGTAGAGACGGCCAAGCGCTTCATGAAGATCCGCCGCGCCCAACAGAAGGCCCTGTAGGGGCAGACCCGCGTGCCTGCCCAAATGGCTCCTGTCCGCCGACCGCGGAGTAACGTTATGAACAAGCTCGAACAACTGCTGCAATCCTCCCCTACCGTCGTCCTGGACGGCGCGATGGGCACCATGCTCTTCGCCGCCGGCCTCCAGGCGGGCGCGCCGCCGGAAGAGTGGAACGTGGCCTACCCTGACCGCATCCGGGCCGTCCACCGGCAGTACATCCAGTCAGGTTCGCAGATCATCCTGACCAACTCCTTCGGCGGCACGCGCTACCGCCTGAAGCTGCACAATCTTCAGGACCGCGTGTTCGAACTGAACAAGGCCGCGGCCCAGAACGCCCGCGCCGAGGCCGACGCCGCGCTCCACCCGGTGCTGGTGGCCGGTTCGATGGGGCCGACGGGCGAACTGCTGGCCCCGATGGGCAACATGGCGTTCGCCGACGCCATGGCCGCTTTCGCCGAGCAGGCGCGCGGGCTGGCCGCCGGCGGCGTCGATCTGTTGTGGGTCGAGACGATGAGCGACCTGGAAGAGGTGCGGGCCGCGGTGGAAGGCGCTCGCTCGGTCACCGATCTGCCCATCTGCGCCACCATGAGTTTTGACACCAACGGCCGCACCATGATGGGCGTCACCCCAGCCCAGGCCGTCCGCACGATGAAAGCATGGGGGCTGACGGCCATTGGCGGCAACTGCGGCAACGGTATCGCCGAGATCGAGGGCGTCATCGACGCCATGCACCACGAAGCGCCGGAGGTGCGCCTGATCGCTAAGGCCAACGCCGGCATCCCTCAATGGCGCAACAATGAACTGATCTACGACGCCACGCCGCCGGTAATGGGCCTCTATGCCCAGCGCGTGCGCGCCCTGGGCGCATCGTTCATCGGCGGCTGTTGCGGCAACGGGCCGGCCCACATCGCGGCTATCGCTGAGGCGCTGCGCTCGCCCATCTCGGAGGCCGATCTGACGGCGCTGGAAGCTGAGCGGGCCCAAGCCGTCGGTAACGGCGCGACCGGCGCGGCGACCCGCGAGCGAAGCCATCGCCGCCACCGCGAGTAGGGGCGGGTTTCAAACCCGCCCCTACAGATCTTGTAGCGCGGGATGGTATCCCGCATCTGGGACGTGAAGAGGCGGGATACCATCCCGCCCTACAAGCTTGGTGGCGCGGGATGACATCCCGCGCCGGAGTAGCCCATGTCACTGCAAACCTGGCTCCAAGCGCGCCCCGCCCTGTTGGAGCGCGTCTATGATCTAACGCATCGTTTCTTCAACTGGGCTGACCCACTGATCGCGCGTATTGGCTATGAGCGGGCGGATCGCTGGTTGCGGCCGTTCGAGAAGCCGGCCAAGGAATGGTCATTCGACTGCCGCATGTGCGGCCAATGTATCCTGCACTCGACGGGCATGACCTGCCCGATGACTTGCCCCAAGAACCTGCGCAACGGCCCCTGCGGCGGCGTGCGCGCCAATGGTCATTGCGAAGTCAAACCGGAGATGCGCTGCGTCTGGGTGCAGGCTTTCGAGCGGTCGCAGAAGATGCCGCTCTACGGCCACGAAATGTTGTGGATTCAGCCGCCGGTCAATCACTGCCTGAAAGGGGACTCGGCCTGGATCAACATGCTGACCGGCGCGGACGTGGAGTACCCCGAAGGGTGGCGCGCCATCCCCTCACAGGTCGATCTCAAACAAGCCATTCCCGTGCTGCCTGTATCGAGTAATGGACATGGATCATCACTATAAATCAGACGGCAGTCTGGAGCGTGTCCTGCGGGCAGGCCGCTTCGCCGTCACCGCCGAACTGAACCCGCCCGACAGCGCCGACCCACAAGAGGTCTACGACGCGGCTGTGGTGCTGGCCGGGGTGTGCGACGGGATCAACGCCACCGACGCTTCCGGCGCCAACTGCCACATGTCGAGCGTCGCCATCTGCGCCCTGCTGACGCGCGCCGGCTACTCCCCCGTCTACCAGGTCTCCTGCCGCGACCGCAACCGCATCGCCATCCAGGGCGACCTGCTGGGCGCGGCGGCGATGGGCGTCAGCAACGTGTTGTGCCTGACGGGCGACGACGTGACCAACGGCGATCAGCCGCAGGCCAAGCGGGTGTTTGACTTTGATTCCACCCAACTGCTGCGCACGGCGCGCATTATGCGTGACGAGGGCATGTTCCTGAGCGGGCGCAAGCTGACCGTGCCGCCCCGCCTGTTCCTGGGGGCGGCCGAGAACCCGTTCGCGCCGCCGTTCGAGTGGCGGCCGCTGCGCCTGGCCAAGAAGGTGGAGGCGGGGGCCGACTTCATCCAGACGCAGTACTGCTTCGACGTGCCGCGGCTGGAGGCGTTCATGGCGCGCGTGCGCGACCTGGGGCTGCACGAGCGGGTGTTCATCCTGGTCGGCGTCGGGCCGCTGCGCGGGGAGAAAGCGGCCGAGTTCATGCGCGCCAAAGTGCCGGGCGTCTACATCCCGGACGAGGTGATCGCCCGGCTGCGCGGCGCGGCCAAAGGCAAGCAACGCGCCGAGGGCAAGCGCATCTGCGTCGAGATTATCCAGCAGGTGCGCGAGATTGCCGGTGTAGCCGGCGTGCACGTGATGGCCTACCGGCAGGAGGAGTTGGTGGCCGAGATCATCGAGGAGGCCGGGCTGCTGCCGCGTCCCTACCAGACAGGCACACCGGCCGGCGAAGAGGCCGCCCGCCACGACCACCACCGCCCGCGCCATTACCATCACCCACACCTGCACCCGCCCGACCACGCCTGACGGAAGAAAGAATCCACAGATTTCACAGATGACACAGATATCTCAGAAAAAATCTGCGTCATCTGTAAAATCTGTGGATTCTTTGTTGGTTTAGGAGGACGGAGCTTTATGGAGACGATCATCCAATCGCGGACGAAGACGGTGCGTATTGGGCCAGAGCGGCCGTTTGTGATCAT
>NZ_JAYRVJ010000068.1:0-4320 GCF_041918635.1 Promineifilum sp. (SeqCode) | reverse complement strand
GAAGGGCGCTACTACGTCAGCTACCTCGTGCACTACCGCTACGAAGTATAGGGGCTAGGGGCTAGGGGCCAGGTTCTAGGGGAAGGGCGCTCTTCCCTGGCCCCTGGCCCCTAACCCCTAGCCCCTACCTTCTTCCAGCGCCGCCACCTCCATCTCCAGCCGCGCCCGCGCCGCCTCCAGGTCGCGGCGGACGAGCGCCCACCAGTTGTCGCTCTGGTCGGGGAAGTCGCGCGCCTTGCGCCACAGCCGGGCCGTGTTCTCCCGCCGCAACGCCTGCAACTGCCGGCCCAGCTTGCGCTGCCGCCGGCGGCACTGCATCAGCCGCTCCCGCAACTGTCGCACCTCGCGCGTCGGGATTTGGGCCAGTTCGGCCAGCTCCTCCGGGGCCAGCTCCCCGGCCAGGTCATAGAGCACGGGCGTGTCGCCGGCGCTATAGGCGGCATTGACGGCCGTCATCACCGACGTGCGATAGGCCAGCTCGGCGGCCGAGTTCGCCAGGTCGGGGTGGAAGCGCCGCGCCAACTCGCGATAGAGCCGCTTTTCGGCCGCCTTATCATGGGGCGTGTCCGTCGGTAACAGGAGGGCTTCGTCGGCCGGGTCGGGCGGCAGATGCGGCTCGTCGGCGTCGGGGCCGAGCGGGTTCTCGCCCAGTTCGGCCATCTCAGCCGCCTGCTGCCGCAGCGCCTGCTGGGTCAGCAGCGACTGCTTGCGCGCCAGCAGCGCCTGGATGGCGTCGGCCAGGTCGTCGAGCATCAGCCGGGCGTGCATGCGGAAGGCGTTGACCGCGGCCTGCTCCTGGGCCAACTCGGCCTCGGCCGCGCGCAACTCCTCCTGCGCCGCTTGCAGTTCCGCCTTCAGCTGTTCGCTCTGCCGGCGGGTCGAATCAACGGGTTGTAGGGAATACTCGCTCACACGCCATCGCTCCAACCGCGCGGTGGCTGGGGCGCGGTCGGGGCGCAATTATCCGGCAAGGCGGGGCAGGCCGTCAACGTTTTATACCTGTCACTCACCCCTCAATGGACTCGGCATCCTGATCGTTGGTCTTGACCAAGGCCGCCTACCTATCCTCTTTCCAGTCGGTTCAGGAGGAAGAAGCCGCGTCGGCCCGCGCCGCCAGCCGCCGGCCGATGTCGTTGGCCGTCAGGGAGAACTGCTCGTCCAGCCGCGGGTAGATCCACCAGACGAGGCTGAGGCCGAACAGCGCCCCGGTCAGGCTGCGCAACAGCGGCGAACTCTCGCGCAGGGGGAACAGCCGGGCCAGCGTCTCGATCTGCGTATTGACGAAGAACTGGCTGAACAGCTGGCTGAAGCCGTCGAGGGCGATGGGCAGCACGCCGATGAGCAGGAACAGCCAGAAGCGCATCGGCCGGATCGGCCCGCGCCGCCTCACCAGCCCGTAGATCAGCCCGCCGATAAAGATGGACGAATACATGCTGACGTCGCGCTGGCAGAGGGCCATCTTGTAGCCCATCTGCGCGTTGCCCACAAAGCGCCGCGCCGGCCAGAGGAAGCTGGCCCACTGCGCCGGGTCGGTTGAGGCCTCGGCGAACTCCGGCAGGTCGGGCATGAACGCCTCGATGGGCGTCAGGCTCGTGCCGGCCAGCTCGCGCGGATAGGCCACCTGCTCGCCGAACAGGAAGAAGGAGCGCGAGGCGAACTGGTGGCACATGGGGCTGTAGATGCGGTAGAGCAGCGTCGCCGGGCCGGTCGCTCCGACGTGCATGAGTACCGGGGCCAGCATGGGCAGCCCGACGTAGACGGCCACGGCCAGATTGAGGAACAGCAGCCAGCGCCGGGCCAGCGTGTGGAAGATGCGGTCGATCATGAGCCCTCCGCCGGGGCCAGGTCGCCCAGGTAGGCGTCGATCTGATCGCGCGACAGGATACCGCGGTGGTAGGCCAGCACCCGGCCGTCCGGCCCGACGAAGACCGACGACGGCAAGAAGAACGCGCCGTAGGCCGCGCCGACCTCTCCCTCGCTGTCCAGCAGCGCGGTCATGGTCAGCCCCACCTCGTCGTAGAACGCCCGCACCTGCTCGGCCGTCTCTTCCTGATTGATGGTCAGTACGGCCAGATCGATGGCGGCGTAGTCCGCCTGCGCCTTTTCCAGTTCCGGCATCTCCAGCCGGCAGGGGGCGCACCACGTGGCCCAGAAGTTAAGCAGAACGGGACGGTCGCGGTAGTCGCTCAGGCGGACGGTCTCGCCGTCCAGGTTGTTCAGGGCGAAGTCCGGAGCCAGCGCGCCCGCTTCCGGCAGGCCAACCGGGTCTTCGTCCAGCAGGCCGATGCCGCTCTCGGCCGTGCCGCTGAAGGCCGGGATGGACACCAGCGGCGCGCCGCCCGCCTCGCGCCCCAGCAGCCGCGGCCCAAACACCACCGCCACCGCGGCCAGCAGCACCAGCGCCAGCCCCACCACGACCAGCACCAGCCGCCGATCCGGCCCCTCGTCCACCCCCTGGCTACCTTGATCCGTCATCGCTCAGGACTGACCTACTGAATGCTTGGGCAGACACGCAGGTCTGCCCCTACTGACCACTAAACCCCGCCACCAGCCACTCCTGCAACCGCAACATCTGCTCATCCACCACGGCCGACCAGCGCACCAGCGCGCCGTTGACCAGGCCCATCTGCCCCTCCAGCATCAGCAGGCCGAGCAGCAGGAAGAGCGCGCCGCTGATGAGTTGCGTCGTGTGCAAATGAATCGTCACCCGGCGCGACTCCGAGCTTGTCACCGTCCACAGAATCGCGCCGATGAGCAGCAGGACGAGGATGCCGATCTCCAGCGCCAGGCTGTACTCCAGGCCGCTCAGGAAAGCGAAGTTGTCGATGGCGTATTGGGTGAAGGCGGCGACGATACGCCAGATAGCCAGCGCCCAGACCAGCGCGACAACGAAGACACTCGTATCCCAGGCCCACCCCTTGCCGCGCAGCATGCGCCAGAAAGCGCTCTGCCGGCTCATGCGGCCGAAGAAGGTCGAGACGATCATCAGCGGCAGGCCCAGGCCGAGGGTGTAGATGAACAGCAGCATGGCCCCTTGCAAAACAGTCGTCGTCTGCGCGGCCAGCGTCAGCACGACGCCCAGAATCGGCCCCACGCAGGCCGACCAGCCGACGGCGAAGGTCAGGCCGAACAGATAGGAGCCGCGCATGCCGGGGCTGGGCAGCCGTTCGGCCAGGCCGGTCACGCCGCCGAAGCCGCGGCCGAGCAAGCTCATCACGCCAAAGACGACGATGGCCGCCCCGCCGACAAGCATGAGCAGCCCTTGATTCAACTGGATGACCCGGCCGAGGGCGAAGCCCACCGCGCCCAGCGCGCTGAACGTCGTCGCCAGGCCGAGCATGAAGGCCAGCGTGTTGGCGGCGATCCTTTGCCGGTCGCTCTGGAAGGCGAAGGCGAAGTAGGCCGTCAGCACCGGCAGCGTGCAGGGGGAGATGAAGCTGAGCAGCCCGCCCGCGAACGCCAGCACGGCCAGGACGGCGAAGGGCTGCTTCAACACGCCGGGAGTGAACTCGCTCGGCGACGAAGACTGGCTCAGCGTGCCCAGGACAAGGAAGGCGACCAGCAGCACGCCCACGACGATGAGGACGATCTGCGCCGGGGAGAGCTTGCGCGAGCGCGGCGCGGGGGCGTTCAAGTCAGACATAAAATGAAGTATACCGCGCGGGCGCTCAGCGGCGCGGTCTGTTATCTTCCTGTAACAATTGTTGCAAGAGGGCGATGTCCTTCTGCAGGTTGCGCTGGCGGGTGTACAGGTAGAACATGTAGAGCAGGCACAGGCCGGACATGACCGCGTAGCCGCCGATCAGATAGGCGTTGAAGCGGTTCGGCTCGCCCACCTGGGCCAGGAAGAGGGCCGCGCCGCTGACCAGCGCCGGGCCGCCGCGCGGGCGGGCGTTGAGCCGGGCGGCGACGCGCATCTTCAGACTGGTGGCATAGTCGGCCAGGTTTTGCAGCCGCAACCGCACCAGAATCCAGGCCGACCCCAGCACGGTGAAAGCGATGACGCTGATGAGCAGGGTGATACCCATGCGCGCCGAGTCGAGGCCGTTGAACTCCTGCAACCCCTCGGCCGCGCCGGCCGCCGCTTCCGTTGTCCCGCCGAAGACCACCGGGTGGATGTCGCGGAAAATACGAATGCTGATGTAGGTCAGGATGATGGTGACAAAGGAGACGATGGCATAGACGGCGGCGTAGCGGGCGCGCCGGTGGTCGTCCTCGATGGCGCCGCGCAGCATGAAGTAGGCGGCGTAGACCAGCCAGGCGACCGTCACCAGCGTCAGGCGCGGACTCCACAGCCACCACGTGTTCCAGGCCGGCTTG
>NZ_JAYRVJ010000067.1:0-3136 GCF_041918635.1 Promineifilum sp. (SeqCode) | reverse complement strand
GGTGATGGGCGGGTTGGCCTTCGGGCTGACCCGCCTGTTGCGTCTGGGGCGGCGGGCGACGGCGACGGTGCTCATCGTCGCCATGTTCGTCAACGGCGGGAACTACGGCATGACGCTGCTCCAGCTGCGCTACGGCGATGACGGGCTGGCGCGCGGCGTCGTTTTCTACGTGACGAGCACCGTGCTGCTCTACACCGTGGGGCTGCTCATCGCCTCGCTGGGCCACCTGCCGTGGCGGGAGGCGCTGGGGCGCATGGCCCGGCTGCCGGCGTTCTACGCCGCCATCCTGGCCGTCATCGTCTACCGCTTCGACATCACCGTGCCCGCGCCGCTGATGGCGGGCATCACCGTGGCCGGCAGCGGGGCCATCCCGCTCATGCTGCTCGTCCTGGGCATGCAGATCGCCGAGATGCGCCGCGGCGAACCGGTGGGCTTTGTCTGGCCGGTGGTCGGGCTGCGGCTGGTGGGCGGGCCGCTGATCGGGCTGGCCGTGGCCGCGGCGCTGGGGCTGAGCGGCATCGCCCGCAGCAGCATGATCATCGAGGCCAGCATGCCCACGGCCGTCTTCACCCTCATCGTCGCCGCCGAGTTCGGCTTGCCCACCTCGGCCGTGGGGCGTATAGTGGTGATCACGACGCTGATCAGCCCATTGACCATCGCGGCGACGATCAGCTTGCTAGGACTATGACCGCTTCGCCCGTTCGCCGCCTGTGCCTGGCCGCGCTGGCCATCCTGCTCGGCCTGCTCCTGCGCGCCGCCCCGGTGGCGGCCCAGGCTGAGCCGGGCATGGTGCTCTCCACAGCCGACTACGTCTACGGCCAGACGATGCGCTTCAAGCTGGCCGCGGCCGACGTGGGCCAGATCGAATCAATCACCCTCTTCTTCCGCGTGGGCGTCTCGCCCGACGCCTACTCGGTGGACGTGCCCCTCGGCGACGCAGCCGTCGCGGCCGGCGCGCCGCTGGAGGTGTCCTACGCGCTCGACCTGACCCAGACGCGCCTGCCGCCGTTCAGCCCCGTCACCTACTGGTGGCGCATCGAGCGGGCGGGCGGCGAGGCGCTGCTGGTGCCGGAGCAGGTGGTCAGCTACGTGGACGACCAGTTCACCTGGAACCAGCTGGTGGAGACGGACGAGGCGGGCGGGGGCAGCGTGCGCATCCACTGGACGGGCGAGGGGGAGGGGCTGGGGCGGCAGGCGGCCGACCTGGTGTTCGAGATGCTGCCGCGGCTGAGCCGGCTCGTCCCGCTCGACCGCATCCTGCCCTTTGACGTGTACCTGTACCCCTCGACGGCCGACCTGGGCGCGGCGCTGCGGCTGGCCGGGCGCGAGTACCAGCCGGGGCAGACCTACCCCGACCTGGGCGTGATCCTGACGACGGTGGTCAACCTGGAGACGGCCGACGCGGAGTTGCGCGATGGCCTGGCGCGCGGGCTGGCCGACCTGCTGCTGTATCAGGCGGTGGGGCAGGCGGCCTACACGCTGCCGCCGTGGCTGGGGCGGGGGCTGGCCGGGATGGTGCGCGGACAGACGGATCCGGTGCTCGATAACACGCTGCGCTCGGCTCTCTCGTCCGAGACGACGCTGCCGCTGGCGGAGTTGTGCGCCGGGGCGGCCGTGGACACTGACCTGGCCGCGGCGCAGAGCGAGGCGCTGCTGAGCTATATCGCCGCGACGTATGGCGAGGCGGCGGTGCGCGAGTTGCTGACCGCTTTCGCCGGCGGGGCGGACTGCGAGACGGCGGTGCGCGCGGCGACGCAGCTGACGCCGGGGCAACTGGACGCGGCCTGGCTGCGCTCCTTGCGTGGCGGCGAACCGGGGCGGAATGTGGCCGAGATGGCGGTGTGGGGGGTGCTGCTGATGGCCGGCTTTGGCTTCGCGGCGCTGCTCCTTCTGCGGCCGAGGAGGAAATGAATGAACCACGGATTTGCGCGGATTTTACGGATGAACACGGATTGAACCCTGTGTTCAATCCGTCGAATCCGTGAAAATCCGCGGTTCATTTATTTCACGTAAGGGGGCTGGTAAGGGGGAGGGGGTATAACGTATCCAGGATACATGGCCGGCGCGAGAGAGAGTGTGGTACGCTTGGCCGCAGGAACTACCATGAGCAACGACCCGGCCCGATTTGCCCCGTTCGCCGCGCGGATGGCGGACGAGGGGCTGCCCGACCTCTTCATCCGGCACTTCGCCCACTACTATGACGCCCTGCTGCACGGCGACGACGGCCTCATCGCGGAGGACGACATCCGCCCGGTGGACGCGCTGGACGACGCGGCGCGCCTGCCCGCCCCCTACGCCGACGCCGGCCGCGACGCCCTCAGCCGCGTCGTGACCATCAAGCTCAACGGCGGGCTGGGCACGAGCATGGGGCTGACCGGCCCCAAGTCGCTGCTGATCGTCAAGGAGGGGCTGACCTTCCTGGACATCATCGCCCGCCAGGCGCTGCGCGACGGCGCGCCGCTGCTGCTGATGAACAGCTTCGTCACCGACGCCGAGTCGCTGGCCGTGCTGGCCCGCTACCCCGAACTGGACGGCGACCTGCCGCTGAGCTTTGTGCAGCACAAGCAGCCCAAGATCGCCGTGGACGATTGCGGCCCCATCGACTGGCCGGCCGACCCCGAGCTGGAATGGTGCCCGCCCGGCCACGGCGACCTCTACACCGCCCTGGTCACCAGCGGCATGCTCGACCGGCTGCTGGACGCCGGCCTCGAATACGCCTTCGTCTCCAACGCCGATAACCTGGGCGCGGTGCTCGACCCGGCCATCCTGGGCTACCTGGTCGAGCGCCGGCTGCCGTTCCTGATGGAAGTGGCCGACCGGACGGCGGCCGACCGCAAGGGGGGCCACCTGGCGCGGCGGCCGGACGGCGGCCTGCTGCTGCGCGAGATCGCCCAGTGCCCGGCCGGCGACCTGCCCGCCTTCCAGGACATCGCCCGCCACCGCTACTTCAACACCAACAACCTGTGGGTCAACCTGCTGGCCCTGCGCGCCGTGTTGAGCGAGCGCGAGTACCACCTGGGCCTGCCCATGATCCGCAACCGCAAGACGGTCGATCCGCGCGACCCCGCCTCGCCGGCCGTCTACCAGCTGGAGACGGCCATGGGCTCGGCCATCGCCGTCTTCCCCGGCGCGGAGG